>JBKPBA010000154.1:0-5920 GCA_046726675.1 Chloroflexota bacterium | reverse complement strand
TACTCCAGGGCTTGAGCTTCTTCTACTACGTATCCTGCCGCACGCAGGCGCTGTAACAATTGCTCGCATTGCGCTCGATCACGTGTCTCCAGGGTAAGCGTTTCTTCCCGTTGCATGATGGGCAACCGGCTGGAGATACGTTGGTGCCGAACATCTATGACATTGATGCGCATCTCAGAGATGATGCTTAGCAGGCGCATCAATTCGCCTGGACGGTCCGTCAAACGGGTGTGAATGACAAAGTAGCGACCAGCAGCCGCGAGGCCGTGTTCGATAAAGCGACCAACAAGGTTGATATCAATGTTTCCTCCTGTTAAAGGTACCAGCACCCTCTTTCCATCTAACTTTACCACTCCACTCAACATGGCTGCTACTCCCGCCGCACCTGCGCCTTCGACAAGCATTTTGCTGCGCTCCATCAATAGTAGAACTGCGCCGATGATTGCCTCGTCGTTGACCATGATAACATCATCAACCAGGTTCTGAATAATAGGGAACGTCAATGTGCCAGGTCGTTTTACTGCAATTCCATCGGCTATGGTCGTGATTGATGGTAAAGTTCTTAGCTCTCCTGCATCAAGTGATGCACGGCAACCTGCAGCACCTTCTGCCTGCACGCCAATAATCTTAATGTTGGGCCTGAGTGCGCGGGCAGCGATAGTAATACCTGCAATTAGTCCACCACCACCGATGGGGACAATAAGTGCATCTGCATCGGGGAGATCACTCAGCATCTCCAGACCAAGCGTTCCCTGTCCAGCTATGATGTCTGGATCATCAAAGGCATGAATAAAAGTTGCGCCCGTTTCTTGTTGTAACTCGAGGCAGTATTGATAGGCATCATCGTATGTAAAGCCATGCAGGACTACTTCGGCGCCGTATCCCTGAGTGGCTGTGACCTTGGCGAGTGGGGCCGTTTCAGGCATGACAATGGTGCAAGATATATTATATTGGGCTGCAGCTATCGCAACTCCCTGGGCATGGTTGCCTGCTGAAGCCGCGATAACGCCACGGCTGTATTCCTCTTTGCTCAGGCGTGAGAGTTTGTAACTAGCGCCGCGTACTTTGAAGGAGCCTGACCGCTGCATATTTTCCGCTTTTAAGTAGATGTCTGCGCCGGTAATATCGCGCAAAGTGCGTGATGGCGCGAGAGGTGTATGGTGGAGTTGTGGTTTAAGAAGTTTATAGGCTTCCCAAATATCGGCGATAGTGACTGATGTGTGTGCCTCCTGATTGGAGGAAGTTAATGTCCTGGTGTCATTCTCAACGAAACGCATGAGGTAGTATGGCCCCTTTCACTTTTAGTACAACAATGGACCATACCACAGTCATTGTGGTTGTAATTTAGTATGGAAGAATTATAACGCAGGTGGCAAGTGGATACAATATGCCCCGCTTTCAATCTCTTCTGCACCGCCACAGACGTTACAGAAGAGATTGAAAGCGGGGACACCCTGTAAAGGAACTGCTGCCCCTTTGAACCGTTTCGTTAAGACCAATCCCGCGAACGGAAAATTTTTACCCTTCGATATGGCTCTTTTCCGCGACTGCGAGAGCTTAAGTTATAACGAGTCGCCATCTGGTGCTGTAGCCTACGAATATAAGCATTAGCAGGAGCTAACTCTGCCGTCATGAGGTCCTTATTGAGGACCTGGTGAATAGCATCCTCGGTCTCCAATAATGCTTTCGTAGTTGGATCGTCAGAGTCAGAAGCATTTATCCCTTCTGATTCTTCCTGGTTCTCATCCAAAGAAACATCTAATGGAATGTCGAAAATGCGCGCAAGAGCATGCTGCATCTGAGCAACCGTGTTGTTCTTCAAGATGATGATGAGCTTTTGCTCCTCTTCAGCCTCTTGCAGACGCTCCGGCTGGCGACGATAGTAGTTTTTCAGGGTAATAATTGCGTCAGCGTCACCCTGATTGTTTGTGACGATAATTGGTACACGCAATTGACGTGCAGACTCAGCAAGGCGGTCGCGACTCACTCCGAATGGGTAGATGCGTAACGTCTTGAGGATGGGCAGTTGTTCTTTCACATTTTCAGAATGATAAATCGCTTCATCAAGCAAAGGACGATCAACTGCCACCAACCCTGCCGCATTATGTCGCTTGACATCGGCTGGGGCTGTCCCTGTAGGAGCCAATGCTCTTACCTGACCGCGAGCATGCATACGTTCGCCACCGTTACCACCGCCATTGCCACGAGACCCTTGTTGACCCGTACGACGAACAGTACTCCAATTACTTTCACTACGGTCGATATAACTGTTAGAACGTGACGCAGTACCAAAGCCATCGAGACCCCAGGTTGGCACTTCCATACCGCCTGAGGAGATTCGACGTGCAGAGACTCGTCCCGTCTCTTCATCGCGTGTACGTTCCTCGGCAACCACAGTCTGTCCGCGCAACATGCTGTCAACCGTATCGGCAACATCGAGATGCACAACCAGTTCCTGCCAGCTCTGTTGTTCGACCACTACATCAAAAGTCGGTGGCGCTTTACGTTCCAGAATACTCTTCTGCGTGTGGCGCCTGCGAGCCTCTTCATCTCCCAGAGTCACAGTTTGAATACCGCCTACCAGATCAGAGAGTGTCGGGTTCACGAGCAGGTTACCAAGCGAGTTACCGTGGGCAGTCGCTACAAGCTGCACACCGCGTTCCGCAATGGTACGCGCAGCGGCAGCCTCCAGTTCAGTGCCTATTTCGTCGATAACAATAACTTGCGGCATGTGGTTCTCTACCGCTTCAATCATTACCGCATGTTGTTCCACAGTGCGAGCCACTTGCATGCGGCGCGCTCGACCAATACCGGGATGAGGAATATCTCCGTCTCCGGCGATTTCGTTGGAGGTATCCACGATGACTACGCGTTTATTGGCTTCGTCTGCGAGAACACGTGCTATTTCACGCAACAGTGTGGTTTTGCCCACACCTGGGCGACCAAGAATCAAGATCGACTGACCCTGTTCGACAATATCTCGAATCAACGCAATACTGCCAAGTACCGCTCGACCAATACGGCAGGTCAGACCAACAACTTTTCCTTTTCGATTACGAAGTGCGCTGATACGGTGGAGAGTGCGCTCGATACCAGCACGGTTGTCGTCACCAAATTCACCTATTCGCTCGACCACATACTCGAGGTCAGCGTAGGCCACTGGCTGAGTACTTAGGATCACCTCCCCTTCTGGGAACCGGCCCTCAGGCAAACGCCCAAGGTCCATTACGATCTCCAGCAGTTCGCTTCGGTTTTCGAGCCGATTGACCGCATCGTGGATGGCAGGTGGCAAAGTTACCAGTAAAGCCTCCAGATCGTCAGTGATCATGTGTTGCATAGACTGTTTTATCACCTCGTTGTTTAGCGAGAATTGACCGTCCCCAGGCCTTTCACGCCATAGACTACTCGTTGTTCTAGTGCGGGGACTGCGCGTGGATTCATAGCTAATAAAGCTATATGCCGCACGAGCAATGCCTTGGTCGAGACATGCTCAAAACCACTGGAACGTAGAGCATTAATAACTGAAGAATCGTACTCCCGCACCTGGCAGTAGATGGGGCGTGCGCCTCCTTCCAAAAGCCGCTGAGTACCAAACCGTAAGATCGGCTCAGCAAGTTCAGCATGTTCAGGATGAACAATAAGCGAGAGCTGGTGCGGAGCTGTACCGTGACCGCGGCATAGGCGCAACCAGGCTCCTAAACGAACGCCAACATCACATACAAAGCTTTCATCTCCCTTCGAGAGAACAGATGGTAACGGACGCAGCGAGCCGACGTACAGCTTAGCAAATTCTTCACTGTTGTCCAGCATCTCTGCCATCTGCACTCTCTGTGGAGTGGCAGATCGGTAGAGCTGGTGCAATCCCCATACATAACGACGATTCCAACGGCGAAGTGAAGGTTGTTTGAAGTCGCCCTGTACTAACTCAGGTTGAAAGACGTAGGTCAGTTGACGAGCATAACGTTGGAATCCAGCTTTCTGGAAAAGTTCCTGCTCTGGAATTTCATCCTCAACCCTGGCAAAAATACGGAGAATACCGTGGTTTGAGGCAACCTCCAGCATGTAGTCGAGCAACGCTGTAAGCACCTCGTCGCTGGAGACGTTGCTATTGACCATAGAGGCAAGATAAGCTATGTCCCATGTGACACGTGATGGTCGTTCACGTACCTGGGCAAATCCCAGGATATGCCAGTGATCCTCACATATCCAGGTACGTGAAGCAGTATTGACGGGGAAGATATTTCTCAAGAAAGGCGACAAAGGAATACGAGATTCTACCGGTTCGAGCCAACACACGAAGTTCGCAAATTCGTGCTGTTTGTTCCGAGCACGGCGATCAATTGCGTAGATGATTCCCGGCAAATCAACATATAGTACCGGTCGTATCATCCAGTGCTCCCGAGTCAGAGGGGGCGGACAACTATGCCCTGATCTTCGCGCGTTTCTACCCCTTGACGCTCTGTACTATGCGGAGAAAGTATTGATGGAAACGTGGGTCTCCACCAACCTCCGGATGAAATGCTGTGCCTAATAAGTGTCCTTCTCGGACTGCAACGATGGTTCCATCGTCGAGCGTTGCCAGCACCTCCCCCTCCGGACCAACCGATTCAATCGCCGGCCCTCGGATAAAGAATGCGTGGAATGGCGCTTCTCCTATTACTGGCACAGAGAGATCAGTCTCAAAACTTTCCCGCTGACTGCCAAATGCATTCCGGCGAACACGGATGTGCATCGAAGCCAACAGTGGCTGGCCTTCGAGCGCATTATCCGTCTCGCGAGCCAATAAAATTATTCCTGCGCATGTTCCCCAAATGGGGAACCCTTCCCGAATCTTCTGTTGTAATGGCTCATCTAAACCATACAACACCATCAACTTACCAATGGTAGTGCTCTCACCACCTGGTAATATTATACCATCTAAATCATCTAAATGCTTAGGAAGTCGGACAGCTTTTCCTTCAACCCCCAATTCTGCCAGCATCTTCAAGTGCGCTTCAAAGTCGCCCTGTAATGCTAAGACGCCGATATGTAACTTTTTTTGGCTGTATGCTTCCATACACTACCACCCGCGACGCGCCATCTGTTCATGTTCTGGCAACTTATCCAAATTTATGCCCACCATCGGCTCACCCAGGTTTCGCGAGACCTCTGCGATGATACTGGGATCCTCGAAGTGCGTGGTGGCACGTACGATAGCTCTGGCGCGTTTCAGTGGATCACCGGACTTGAATATGCCAGAGCCGACAAAGACGCCCTCGGCTCCCAGGCGCATCATCAGGGCAGCATCTGCAGGAGTCGCGCAGCCACCTGCCGAAAAGTTCACAACAGGCAATTTACCTTTTTGAGCAACCTCGCGCACCAGTTCATATGGAGCGCCAAGATTTTTTGCCTCGGTCATCAATTCTTCTTCTGGCAACATCTGCAGACGGCGAATGCCATCCATAACGGCGCGTATATGGCGTACAGCCTCTACGATATTACCGGAGCCAGCTTCACCTTTGGTACGTATCATCGCAGCCCCCTCACCAATGCGGCGCAGCGCCTCACCAAGATCACGAGCGCCACACACAAATGGGACTATGAAGAGATGTTTATTGACATGGAAGTGCTCATCGGCTGGCGTTAATACTTCTGATTCATCAATACAATCTACACCAATGGCCTGGAGAATCTCGGCCTCCACAAAATGCCCAATACGGCACTTCGCCATGACAGGAATGGTGACCGCTTCTTTAATTTTGATGATGAGTTCGGGGTCACTCATGCGCGCAACGCCGCCTTGAGCGCGAATATCGGCAGGCACGCGCTCCAACGCCATGACGGCCGATGCCCCGGCGTCTTCTGCGATGCGCGCTTGCTCGGCATTAACAACATCACAGATCACTCCGCCTTTGAGCATTTCTGGAAAACTGCGTTTAAT
>JBKPBA010000153.1:0-9147 GCA_046726675.1 Chloroflexota bacterium | reverse complement strand
ATCCACCCCTGCCTCGTGAATGGGCTGCACGCCAGGTCAACCTGGTGCACTTTACCGATTTTCCTCGTGGTGGTCACTTTATGGCCTGGGAAGAGCCTGAACTCTATGCAAAGGACGTGCAGGACTTCGTGAGTGACCTTCGCAACTAACACAAGGAGAGGCATAAGATGCACAATAATAAAGGAGCAATGTACACATGAGTATCCAACCGTTCAAAATAAACATTCCCCAATCCACCCTTGACGACTTGCGTGAACGCTTAGCCCATACCCGTTGGCCTGATGAGGTGGAGGGAGCAAGGTGGGACTATGGCACCAACCTGGAATACATGAAAGAGTTAGCTGACTACTGGCAGAATACGTACGACTGGCGCAAACACGAGGCCGCACTCAATTCCTTTGCGCAATTCAGAGCTGAAATCGATGGCTTCGGCATCCACTTCATCCACGAGCGTGGCAAAGGACCAAATCCGCTGCCCATCATCCTCACACACGGCTGGCCCGGTTCTTTCTCCGAAATGCTGAAGGTCATCCCGCTGCTGACTGATCCTGAGAGTCATGGCGGCAAGGCAGAAGATGCTTTTGATGTTATCGTCCCATCGTTACCGGGCTATGGATTTTCAGACCGACCAACCCAACGCGGAATGACCTGCTCGCGCATAGCCGAAATGTGGGCGCGTTTGATGACGAAAACATTGGGCTACCAACGCTTTGCCGCGCAGGGTGGCGACTGGGGCGGCACTGTGACGGAACAGCTTGCCGTTGCTCATTCGGATGTGGTGCTTGGTTTTCACCTGAACAACATACCGTTTCACCATTTGTTCGCAAAGGCCGACAACCTATCGCAGGAGGAGCAGACCTATCTGGAAGCAGCCAGACTATGGCAGTTTGCAGAAGGTGCGTACGCGATGATTCAAGGGAGCAAACCGCAAACGCTGGCGTACGGATTACAGGATTCTCCGGTCGGGTTGGCGGCGTGGATCGTGGAAAAGTTCCGCTCGTGGAGCGACTGTGATGGAGACGTGGAGAAGCGGTTTACCAAAGACGAGTTACTCACCACGATTACACTCTACTGGGTGACAGAAACAATCAATGCCGCGAATCGGCTTTATTACGAGACAGCGCACGATTTTACGTCTCCGCAACACACAGGAAGAAGTGATGTCCCGGCGGCAATAGCGAGGTTTCCGAAAGACATCCTTCCGGCTCCGCGCGCGTGGGCGGAGCGTTGGTTTAACGTGCAGCGATGGACAGGGATGCCGCGTGGTGGTCATTTCGCCGCGCTGGAGGAGCCCGAACTGCTGGTCGAGGATATGCGCGCCTTCTTCCGTCCTCTGCGATAATCAAGCCTTAAATGCCTACGAGGCAGATTTCTCGTCGCCTTTCGCGGATTTCTCGCGGGAGGCGACGAGAATAGGAGGATCAATGATGACACACCTGAACATTGCGCACCAGCGACTTCATAACCAATTTATCACCCAGCAGACGTTTGAGAAAGCCGAGGATGTAGTGAGGTGGTTGGGCGCCGTCCAGGCCCAGGATTACGCGGCTGCGAAGTGGGCGCTTGGTTTGCGAGTGCAAAACTCTACCGATGATATGATTGAGCAAGCATTCACCGATGGCACTCTTCTGCGCACCCATGTCATGCGGCCCACCTGGCATTTTGTCTTACCTGCCGATATTCGCTGGATGCTCGCGCTTACCGCCCCGCGCGTTAAAGCTGCAATTGCCTATTATGACCGCACCCTCGGACTGGATGACACTATCTTTACACAAAGTAATGCCCTGCTGGCAAAAGCATTACAAGGCGCCAAGCAGCTTACACGTGCGGAACTCGTATCAGTGCTTCAGCGAGCTGGTATTGCCACAGATAATTTACAACGAATCGGCCATATCATCATGCGTGCTGAATTAGACGGGATTATCTGTAGTGGTGCGAGACGGGGCAAGCAATTCACTTATGCTCTGCTTGATGAACGGGCGCCGCAAGCCAGGACATTAGATCGTGATGAAGCGCTGGCTGAATTCGCCAGGCGTTACTTTACGAGTCACGGGCCTGCGACCTTGCAGGATTTTGTGTGGTGGTCAGGACTGACGGTAGCCGACGCAAGAACCGGTCTCGAAATGGTTACAACCCAACTGACGCATGGGGTTGTAGACGGCCAGACATACTGGTTTTCGACTTCGACTTCACCTGCAAAAGATCTGTCTCAGACTGTCTACTTGTTACCGAATTATGATGAATACATTGTTGGTTATACAGACCGTAGCGCCGTGTTTGACGAGTCGCATACGCACAAGTTGGACGCTCGGGCCAATGTTCTCTTTCAGCACACGATTGTGCTGGATGGTCGGGTAGTTGGTACCTGGAAACGCACGATGAAAAAGGACGCGGTCATTCTTACTCCAAGTCTCTTTACTCCACTGAATGAAGCCGAAACGTGCGCGTTGGCCGCGTCAGCAAAGCGCTATGGTGCGTTTCTTGATATGCCTGTGCATGTCAACGTTAACTTGCTATAAGCCGAGCACACACGAGTGGTGCTCAAGCGCACGTTCGGCTGGCTCTACCGGAACCGTCGACTGAGTAAGGACTACGAGCGAAAGGTTCAAACCAGCGAGACGCTCATCCAGGTTACGATGATTCGGCTGCTGCTCTCTCCAAGACGAGCGAGCACCTGACCTATTCCCTGATAGTGAATCAGGGGATAAGCATTAGCGAAACGGCTTTCCAATCTCCCAGTGGTGACCAAACGGGTCGGCGAGGCGTCCAATCCGCCAACCGTGGTCCTCGGAAACAGCAAAGACTTCGGTTGCTCCTGCGGCAATGGCCTGCTCAAACACCGAGTCCGGGTCGTCGACGGTCAAGATCATCCGGACCGATTGATGGTCCAGGGACTCTGGGCTGGAGTCGATGTCCTCCTGAAGCCAGAAGTCGGCTTCCCCAATGGCTAACTGAGCGACGACCACCGTTCCCGCATCATCCTCCAGGCGATACCGCTCGACTGCGCCGAACGCGGCCTTGTAATAGTTCATCGCCTCCGTGGCCCGGCTGACTGACAGCCACGGGGCGATGCTGGTCTTGACTGGTTCTGATTCGAGGGTATTTTCTTCTGCCATGACTGCTTTCTCCTCTCCATTCTCGCTTTTGATGTGGCAGAGCGGTGTGCGGAGCCGAATTCCTAGTGCTACTCAACCTTTACGCATGCTTAGAAGTGTCAAAGGCTGATCGTTTCTGTAGTATAGCACACCTTCTCTAATCGCAGCTCTTCTACTCAAGAAAACCCAGCTAGATCGCAACGGCTCTGAGAGGGTGCTTGGAGAAGTCATGCGGAGACGGTCACAGTCGCTCTAGTTCTGCCCCTTTTTGCATTCCCAAACAGGCTCTTATTGAGAAAACGTTTGTGGAGTTCATTGAGTCCCCTGAAAAAAGGAACTAGGCCAAGCAGGCCAATCCATGCTTGAGGAATGACCAGGGTTCCAAAATATCCCAGGGTAGTCAAGAGTAGTAAGAACAGAAACCCCAGATATTGTCCTAGAAGCACCTCTCGCTTTGTGAATGCCTTCTCTGTTTGAGAGAAGAAGAAGATCAGTAATAAGAGATCATCAATATCAGTAAGCGTAAATGCCACAAAGGCCGCCACAAGTGTAGAATGAAGCCATTGCATGGATAGTTGTGTGTTGCCTCCTTTACTCTACCTCCTCTTCACATGGAGAAGGATGAGACCAGCCGGGTGCCCGGTAACTCCCCTCAGCCTTTATTCACATTAATGCTGCCAGCATTTGTAGTTATTTGCAAGTCAGTGGCTGGTGGAACAGAGATCGTGAAATCAACACTCGTTGCATTGAAGAAGTTGAACGTTCCTGAGCTATCGGCTGCCACAATTACCGTGTTACCGCTCTGGCTGTAATTGATCTGTACAGCGTTAAGGTTTCCTCCGAAGTTGGCGTACTTTTTGGCCTGGACGATAATGCGATTGGCGCTTCCGCTATTGATAGTAACAGAGCCCGCATTGCTGGTGAGCATGAGCGCTGGACTTGTGCTGACGGTGAATGTTTGTACTGGCTCGGTAACACTGTTTCTAAAGGATCCTCCGATACCGAGACCAAACCCGAGAAGCGTGCCAACGACAGCTAATCCTGAACAGAGGAGCAGGATGATGATGAATGCAATTAAACAGCCTAACCACGGGCCTCTGCGTCTTTGTGGAGCTAGTGGACTGACCGTCCTCATTTGATAGATGGGTAGAGGTGCTTGAGCTTGATACGCGCATCAACCGTGGTAAAACGCTACTCAATGATGACGCCGGTGTGATCACGCTGCTGTTGCCAGGCCCCAACCCGCTGCTGTGCTTGCTCAAAGCGGGGAATGCGCCCAGCCAGACATTGTCGAGCCAGCACCGCGAGTTCACTTTCTGCCATATTGAACCAACTGCCATGCTTGGGCGTGTCATGGATCTCCAATTTTTCCGTCCAGCGTCGTGCTTCCTGCGGAGGGAATACCTCATAGAACGAGGACGGACTAAGTGTATTGAGATGGTCCATCACCAGCACCAGTTTTTCTGCCTCAGGAGAGTGCTCGTCAATGAGCTCACGCATGAAAGAGGCCCACTACTTCTTGGTTCACTGTTTGCTCACGGTGACCAGGCGCTTGCCCCCTAACGGTTCGCAGGCCACAACCACACTGACCGTGCCATGCCGCTCGTATTCGTGATCGTAGCGTGCTGGCTTGCCTGGTTCCATTGGCTCACCCTCACGCTTGGCAGCAAGCCATGGCTTGCTGCCTTCATCCATACAGATCTGCGGGGAGTGGGCATCATAGGGGCGGTGATAGACCTGCAAGATATCTTCCATATGAGACACACAGTCAGCCTTGTTCTTGGGGGGAATACACCACTGCTCTTTTAACCAGGGTTTAAGTGCATTTTTTTGAGGGTCACGCGAATCGTTTCCCGCCCCACCTGCTCCACATAGCCGGCTTCCACCATCTTGTGAGCCAGCAACCGCACGCTCCAGCGCTCGTGTCCCTCTGGTTTCTCGCCACACGCCAGCGCGATCAAGTAGGCTTCGTGGTTGCCATTGAGGAGGCCCTTCTCAGGCCTCGGCGGTTGCGGACGACGCTTGAGCGCCTCCTCAAACCCATGCTCCACAAAGCGTTTGCGTACCCGCTCGATCGTCGCTCTTCCCACCCCAAATGTCTCGTGGATCTGCTTATCCGACCACTTGGGCCCTTCTTCGCTGCTATCAGCCTTGAGCAAAAATGTGTGCATGCATGATCTTGCGCGCAGAGGCCACTCCTTTGGAAAGCACCTGCTTCCCGCCTGGCTTCCGTTCGCGAGCCAGGTGCTTCCCTTGATGGGTCTGCCCTCCCGTGATACACTTGTCTTGTGAAGATGGACCTGGAGCACACGACAAACCTGCTCCAGCCTTCGCCTGCCCAGGCAGACGCTGCCTACTATACTGGCTACATGGATGCTCCCTGCTCACACGTACCACTTAGCGGCGACGTGCAGCCCGGAGCACACGCCGGACCCCCTCATAGGACACACCGTAATCATGGGCCACCTGTCGCAGTGGTTCTCCCTACTCGACACGCTGGAGCACGGTTGCCCACGCGGAGGGCGGAATCTTCCAGCGAGGATCAGGGACAGCTTGGGGGTGGCCAGGCAAGAACAGCAAGCAGCAGATGGTCAAGGGCTGAGGCGAACGGATCATCTCGGGGCGAGGAAGCGGCAGCATGTTCCTGGTAGACCAGCAGATCATCTCTGCCAGAGCAGAGTTTGTCCAGCGGGATGCGTGCCAGGTGCGACCGATGGGTCGATGCCCGTCGATTCAGTTCGATAAATAATAGTATTTACTATTAATAGTAAATACTATTATTTATATGTAATTATAAGTATCCGCAATCGTTGACGGAATCATCACTGGAGATGCTCCCGAGGGCATCCTTTTCCCGAACGTTCCATACTCGGTCTTCCGTGAGCCTGAGATGGGTTTCGAGGCATTGAGCGTCTGGAAGAGGTCACTCTGTAATTTCTTTGCAAAAAGAAGCATCTATCGTTGAGGATGGGTAAATGGCCTAACATGTCTGCCTGTCACACAGGCTATCTTGTTGAATCTTTCTCCTGCTCTCTTTACAATATTATATAAATGATGTGACGATTGGTAGGATAACTTAAGCTTTGGCTACCAGCTATACGCCGGGTCCTGACCTGTATACCCACATACCCCGGCTCGCGGTGAATTGACCAGTGGCAAGAGCATCTCTTCACTACATTCGTGGATTCTCGCACACGCATCACACAGACACCCTTTATCTTCATAGATGCATTGCGTACAGAGGCTGGTAGCGGGTTCTCCGCACACATCGCAGGGAACGATCGGCAAGCTATTCCTGGCAAGGATCTGGATAGCCTTCCCCTTCATCTCCACCTCGTACTTCGCAATCACTTTCACCAGCAGTTCTGTCGTCGAACCAAAATCATACTCATAGGAGCATGTTTGTCCTGGGCTGAGCACTTCTTCCAATTTCACCTGCATATTCTTGCGGTGCATATCCCACCAATAGGCATCTTGGTCTGCATCCACGTAGTAGTTCAATCCACCAATTCGAAAGACGCTCAAATGCCCACAACACTCCAGCCATGTATCCCTCAATAAGTGATCCAATGTCGCCAGAGTAGTATCAACAGCGACTTGCAGGTGCATCCAGTACATGGGTAAGCGGTATCCCTCCACGACCAGATGCAATGCCTTGCTCTTTTTCACTTGTTGATGGCTCTCTCTTTCACCTTGCATTGCTGCTCGTTGCTCACAGGATTGCAGATGCCTGGTCATGCTTGCCTTACTCACCTCTCTGTGGCAAAAGGCACACTTTCCTTTTGAGATCTGTCTCGTCATGCGCTTCCTCCTCTGCTGACTGCTCACTTTCGTTCAGTCACAGCATACGCTATGAACAGCAAGAAGAAAAGCACAGCTATCATCTCTAGCCAGCTATGGTAAGATAGAGCCATCGCATCAAGCCTATCAGGAAGGGGAACGTGAATAAACATGTTGAAGAAGAACCTGGATGCAGACATCCCTGGTTTGCTGAGAGGAAACACCACGATAGAGGAAAGACAGGTCATCGCGGGTTGGGTACGCGATGCGCTAGCTGAGGCAAAAGGCGCAATGTGGAGTTCGAGTTCCCGGCAGCAAAGGTATAGCACATTTTTATTAGCGCTGGAAAAGGATAAGAAGGATCATGAATGAGCGTATGCACAAAGAGGCACGTCCTGCTCTTGAGAATCTGCTGTCAGTCTTGAATCGTGATCAGTTGCAGTCACATCTGCTGAAGTTGGCAGAGCAAGAGCCTTCCTTCATCGCGACCATCGAGAGACAGGCTACACTGCTGCAAATCTCTTCATCTCAGCCAACAATTCCTCCGCAGCAGGCTACTCCAAAGCCAGCAATTGTCGTGGATACAAAGGCCATACGCCGCCAGGTGCGAGCCAGCATCCACAGCCTGGACCGTATGCGTTCTTCCGAGGCGTACTGGTATGTCGGTGCAGTGGTCAACGAGATAGGGCAGCTTGTCGAGCAAGCCTGGACATTGATCAAAGCGGACGATGCCTGCTTTCGCTTCAGTACTTGCCCTTTGCTCGCACGTCTCCAGATGTCTAGTCATAGTTGACTTACTAAACTCCCCGTGGCAAAAGGTACATATTCCTTTTGCTGTATGTCTTGCCATATACTTCCTCCTCTCTTGATTGCTCATGCCCTGTGAGTTACCCAATCACAGCATACAATATGAACACCAAGAAGAAAAGCATGACAGCTATCTCTAGCCACCTATGGTAAGATAGACCCATCACATAGGGCTTGATCGTAGGGGAAACGCATATGGACACTTTAGAACAGGGCGACCGGTCATGACTACCATACCAACCATAACCAGACACGATATTCGTACCTTCGTTGGGGAGCATAATTTCCAGAAGGGTCAGCAACTTGCTCATGATGGAGCCATCCTTAACCCAGAACAGCAGCGACTCTCTACCTTGAAGCAAGAGCTGGTAGCTGCCGGTTTGTAAGGAGGAACGCAATGACTGATCGCCTCAAAAAAGAAGATTTCGTTCGTCTGCTGGCTACACGAATGAAGACCGATGAAGCCACAGCCACAGCCTGGGTAGATGGCATTGTCGAGACGCTCTATGAGAGCTTTAAAGCTGGGCAAAGCGTCACCTTACCAGGCTTTGGCGGCTTCTACGTCCGTCCAGAATCCGAAAGCTGGGTCTTCAAATTTAATCCGGGTCAGCGGTTGCGCGCGCTTTTTGGCTGGTCATCGACCTACTCAGGAACGAACTAAGACAATAAAGCGCAAAGGCTTTGATGGAGTAAGCTGGCTTGACCATGCAGCGGCTCACTGTGCCAAGAAGCCTTTCGAACTCGTCATAGAGGCAAAACTGCTCTTGGCAACAGATGAGGAGGAAGAAATATTCAAACCGGTCGTCTGCTACACAGAACCTTTAGACGGGTTGCCTCCCAAGGAGCGGAAAGAATTTGACAATAAGCCTATCATTTATGATGTGGAGGAATTCTGTCGACTTCTAGTGGGAGAGATAAGCGATTTAATAATACAAGCAGGCAGACATGGAAGCATTAAGATTACCCTTATTACAGATGGTCCCAGAATGGATGACTCTCAGTTTCTAGAAGAACTTGAGCCCTGGTATAACTCATCAGAAGGGAAAAAACAGGTAGACATTTTCTTAAGCAAGCAGAAATTGGAGCAATTTAAACCTGAGGAGTAGGTTCATATCTGGCATCCTCGCTTATATGATAGATGCTGGTCTGTGATGAGAGGTCTGTAGCATCCTATTCCTAGATGAATGTTTAGTGATACTCAAAGAAAAACCACTTTACAGCTGTCACGCTGGTCGTCTTGCAGATAATCAGACGCCCGTCGGTTCCGCTGTGATTATTTATGCATCTTTCTAATTTTAATAAAATACTTGTTCTATCACCTCGATGTCTCCTCTCTGCACTGGCTCGCTTGCCCTGCGTTCTCACACGCTTTTCAGTAATGCTGAGCTGATCCCTCCTCCGTATACAAACTCAATAATCATAGCCCCAATTCGTACTTTGACTCTGTTGCCGAATTCCCAAAGGA
>JBKPBA010000152.1:0-3685 GCA_046726675.1 Chloroflexota bacterium | reverse complement strand
GTCAGAAAGCACACGGACACGCTACACAAAGACTACGTGAAAGTCAGAGGACGAGCGAGTCCCTACGATGGAAATCTGGTCTACTGGGCACAGCGGCTCAAACAGCATCCCTTGATGCGCAGCGAGAAAGCCAAACTCCTGGCTCTGCAAAAAGGACAATGCCCACGCTGTGGTCTCTACTTTCGCGACGAAGACATCCTGGAAATCGATCACAGCATCCCCACCGCCTTGGGCGGAAAGGATGATCTCTCCAACAAATGGGTGTACCATCGGCATTGCCACGATGAGAAAACGGCGGAGGATTTGGCAAGGATTGCCAAGCACAAAGCCGCTGGTATCCATGACACGTGACCGTGCACTGAGGAGCCGTGTGACCGGAAACGGTCATGCACGGTTCTGGATTGGCGGTGGCGGGAGCAATCCCGTCGCCGACCATACTCACTTATCCTCCTGTCCAGTTTCCTCGGTATATTATAACGTGCCAGCTTCATATGCTTCTGGACAGGATTTATCAGTGAGTGCTATTATCATAAGAGTCAGAAGCATATAGTAAATTACTAAAACTTGAGGTATTCCAATATGCAGGTAGGAGTCACTTTCCCACAGACCGAAATTGGTGCGGACCCTGTAGCTATCCGCGACTATGCGCAAGCAGTAGAAGGGCTGGGTTACAAACACTTAGTCGTGTTCGATCATGTCCTGGGCGCCGATCCCACGAACCGTCCGGGTTGGCGAGGGTATACCCAGCGTGATATGTTTCACGAGCCTTTTGTACTTTTCGGCTACCTTGCTGCGCTAACTCATTTGGAGCTGGTTCCAGCAGTTATCATCCTGCCTCAGCGACAGACTGCGCTCGTAGCCAAACAAGCTGCTGAAGTTAATATCCTTACTGGAGGAAAGCTGCGCCTCGGTGTGGGAGTAGGCTGGAATCCTGTGGAGTACGAGGCGCTGGGCGCGAACTTTAACACGCGCGGGCGTATGATTGAGGAGCAAGTTGAGGTTATGCGCCTTTTATGGAGTCAGGAAGTTGTCAGCTATAAAGGCCGGTTCCATACCATCACTGAAGCTGGACTTAATCCTCTTCCCATAGGGCGTTCCATTCCTGTATGGATGGGCGGAAGTGCCGACGTGCTATTGCATCGTGTTGCGCGTCTAGGCGATGGTTGGTTTCCCCAGGGACCGCCAGACGACCGAATGCGTGAATCTGTCGAACGCCTGCGGATTTATATCAAGGAAGCTGGCCGTGATCCTGCTACAGTAGGCATCGAGGCCCGTATGAACGCTCGTGAAGGTGATCTCGACGAATGGGTACGCCAGACAGGAGGATGGCGAGACCTGGGAGCAACACATATCTCTATTAACACGATGGGTGCCGGGTTCAAGTCACTCCGCGACCACATTGATGCTATCAGTCGCTACAAAGAAGCAATTACTGGCTGAGTTTTCATAACAACACCATCGTCTTAAGCAAATGCTCAAGAGCCGCTTCGGGATCATCGCACACTCCCTCGTGTACTTGAGAGATTTGAATGATGGTGCTGCGCGGGGACACTAACCAGTGAAATCGCTCTGATTGAGACATCTTTCCCAATGGGCCTGCTTCTGGACCTCCCTCGCAAATGAGCATCATAGTATACAGTTGCTGTTGAATGGCGGCGAGGTCGAGATCAGGGGACAGCGCCAGCGCGCGGGTCGCATTCAGGTGGATACGCGCACCGAGAAAGCCCAATGTACGGCAAAAAACTATCACGCCGATATTGAGACATTCATCGCGTTCGACCCTGGGCACAAGCCGGATGAGCGCATAATCATAGGAGTTGGGCGCGTGCATGTAAGGCCTCCTCCACAAAGTAGCGCGAGGCCGCCAGACGATCAAGCAGATATGCCTGATATGCCTCACGATGCGCATCACGGTCTGTGAAAAATGGGTCAGAATTCAACCAGCTACCGGGGATCATATTGACCGTCTTTTGTACCATTTCTGGCGTCAAAGCCTTTGTCATAAGAGCATCTGCCTCCTCAAGAGCGCTGGCCACTGGAAGCAATACATGGTCTTTTATAGGAGGAAACGGGCTGTGGCTGCGCGAGAGGAAATCACCGGTATTATGATGAAAGTAGAGCGAAGAACCATGATCGATAAGCATCAGTCGCCTATGCCAAAAAAGCATGTTGGTATTGCGCGGAGTTCGATCCACATTGGTAACATAGGCGTCGAACCATACGATTGAGGATGCCAGTAAAGGATCAAGTCTGCTCGCGTCAAGCGGATTGAATTCGAGTGCTCCAGGTAAGTAATCCAGAGCCAGGTTCAAACCCGCGCTTGCTTTGATCAAAGATCGGATCTCGTAATCAGGCTCAGAACGCCCAAGCACTGGATCAAGTTCCATGAGCACTATTTCAGGAACAGGAAGCCCCAGAGCGCGACCAAGTTCTCCTACCAACAACTCGGCAATCAGCGCTTTTACACCCTGACCAGCGCCACGAAATTTCAATACATAGAGGCCATCGTCATTCGCCTCGACGATGGCCGGCAGCGAGCCACCTTCCCTCAATGGTGTGACATAGCGAGTAACCGTTATTGTTCTAAGCATGCTTCTATTGTAGCATACAGGCACATCCGTCTGAATATGATAGACTATGAGGAAATACATACGTACTCAAGAAAATCTGAGAAGATGGCGCATAAGCAAAATCGATGGATCGAAGAAAGAGATACAAACTGGAACTCTATCCAGATCGTGCATCCTGGAGAAGTATTCCCACTGCTTCACCTGGCAAAAAATGGTACAACTGCCCGTATTGATGATAATGGGTCTTTCGCAGGTATCGCATCGCGCATCCGACTGCAAACTAGGCAATTTGATACCCTGAATATCTCCATTGCGG
Organism: Chloroflexota bacterium; assembly: GCA_046726675.1. Lineage (GTDB taxonomy): Bacteria > Chloroflexota > Ktedonobacteria > Ktedonobacterales > Ktedonobacteraceae > DATMNR01. The sequence continues at coordinate 799 of JBKPBA010000152.1, read as the reverse complement.
CTGCTCCCTATGCGTTGCAAAGAGGGGCAGTCGTCGCTCCTTTTGAGCGTCACAAAGGATATCCTCTTGACCAGGAGGACTTCTCACTACAAAGCAGAATGAAGAAAATTGCTCGCATGAAAAACGAACTGACTGAAATAGTGGAGGGTCTGGGTCTCGTCGTTTTTGCCGCATACGAAGATTTACCCTTGCATAGCAAGCTACGTGTAATCCCAGGAAACGGCTCAGCTTTCCTCACTCCAGAAGTAACTGCTATGCTGGAGCATCTATTCCTCACTCTGACATTTCCCGGAGGCTCGTCTTTTACCGCCAGAGCAATATGCAATACCAGCCACCTTTTTCTGCTATTCCGTACGTTTTTCCCTACTGATATCGGTCCTCTACTTGTACCAAACACCGTACCTGTAGAGTTAGAAAGCTTGAGTATAGAAGAGGGATTTCGCATCCTACTGCCTTTTGATGTAGAGCGGGTGCAAACAATACATGCGAGGTTTTTACTGCTTTCTGGCACGGGTGAATAATATGGACTTCTGAGCTAATTACAGAGAATAGGCTTTTCATCCCCTGCTTTCTAAGCGGGGGATGAAAAGCCCGCGCCAGCAGGCGCGATTGCCGGTTTTCTGTGTCCCCATCAGAATAGAGAAGTAGTCCATTGCCACCCGAAGAGGGGATGGATTCCCGAGCTTCGGGCTGTGGGAGGCTGTCCGGGAGGCATGCTGGGGGCGAAATACGACCGTGTTGAAACACAGGCAGACTCCTCTCTTCTCTTGCTTCGTGTCGTGCGGAGCCGGGCGTTGGC
>JBKPBA010000151.1:0-3658 GCA_046726675.1 Chloroflexota bacterium | reverse complement strand
TGTCCTCCTTGTATCGCCGGTTGCGCCACGCCAGGCAGCGGTTTCCCGTCTTGCATAACGCAAGCGGTATCCCCAATCACAAAAATGTTGGGATGCCCTGGGACAGAGAGATCGCTTTGCACCTTGACGCGTCCACCACGGTCAACCTCGGCCCCAAGCCATTTACCAGCCGGTGAGGCCTCAACTCCAGCCAGCCAGAAAGCGTTATGCGTCTGAATATACTCATCCCCCACCTGCGCCCCATCCTCGTCAATTTCCTTGACATGGACTCCCTTGATAATCTCCACACCTTGTTCTTTCAGTTTCTTCTCAACTTTCTCGGTGAGTTTTGGGCGAAATGTTGGTAAGACTCGATCTGGGCCTTGTACGAGTACGAGGCGGGCATCCCCCGGTCCGATCCGTTGGAAGTTGCCTTTCAAAATATGATTGATATGTACCGCAGAAGCTGCTGCAAGTTCAACTCCCGTGGGGCCAGCGCCGATAAACACGAAGGTGAGCAAGCGTTTGCGCTCCTGCTCGTCAGGCTCTTTTTCGGCTGCCTCAAAAGCGCCCAGGATGGTCTGCTGCACCTCCAGACCGTCAAACAGGTTCTTCATGCCAGGTGCGATGCTTTCCCATTCTGGGTGCCCAAAGTAATTGCTTGATGCCCCCGTTGCCAGGATCAAGTAATCGTAGTGGAGAGGAGGGAGGTCTCGCATGAGCACGAGTTGTTGTTGCGTATCCACACCGGTCACTTCTTCCAAGAGCACTGTCGTATTCTTCTGCTTATGCAGCGTATCGCGAATTGGGGCAGCAATATCAGCAGCAGTGAGACCCGAGGTGGAGACCTGGTAGAGCATCGGTTGGAAGAGATGATAGTTGTTGCGGTCGATGAGCGTCACCCGCACAGGCTGCTTGCCGAGTTTTTTCGCTGCGGTCAGCCCGCCAAAACCTCCGCCAACAATGACCACATGTGGCACTGTACCCGCTGTGCCCTGTCTCTGCTCGGTCACTGGTGACGTCCCGGGTTGTGTCGAATTCGTATCTGTCAAGGTGTTTCGTCCTTTCCCTTAGCTAGATGTAGAGAGACCCTCCCATGGTTCATTTACACGAACTGCCAACTGCGTAATACCTCCGCCACACTCCAGGCTTGCGCATAACACCCCACTGGCGTGAAAGGCGGCTCTGGTTCTGCTATTTCACTGATCGTGCCCAGACAGGCATCCCACAAGTGCTGCACAAGCGGTTGAAGTACAGCACGTATCGCCGCACGGTCCTTGTATATGGTGAGGTGCACATCAACGTATGGACCGATCAGCAATGGCCACACTGTTCCCCGGTGATAGGCGCCATCGCGTTGCTGTTGATTTCCGTTATAGTGCTTGCAGTACGACGGCTCATCTGGACTGAGCGAGCGCAGCCCCATCGGAGTAAGTAGGCTTTCTGTGACCTTCTGCAGCATACTTCGCATTTGTTCCTCGGTGAGCAGTGAAGGGGTCAGCGAGGCGGCATACAACTGATTTGGTCGCAGCGAGGCATCGTTCTGTCCCGCAACTCCCTCGACATCGACCACGTCGTAGAGATACCCTCCCTCCTCATACCAGAAGCGCCGGGTGAAATGCTCGCGCACCTGTGAACGCAGTTGGCTGAACTTGCTCGCATCGAGAGAGTAATGTGCTGCCCAGGATTCCATGCAGCTCAGCGCATAATACCAGAGTGCATTCACCTCGACCGGTTTACCGTGACGAGGGGTAACCACCCAATCACCAACTTTGGCATCCATCCAGGTCAGTTGCACCCCCGTTGTACCACCGCGTAGCAAGCCATCGGCTGGATCGACACCGATACCATAGATGGTGCCTTCTACGTGCCTATCAATAATCGAGCTGAGTGTCAGGAAGAGTTCATTGAGTAGCGACCAGTCTCCTGAAGCCTTCAAGTAGCGATCGACGGCATGGAACATCCAGAGCGTCGCATCAATGGTGTTGTATTCAGGCGCCTCTCCACTGTCAGGGAAACGATTGGGAATGAGCCCTCCATGGGTGTAGGAGGCAAATGCTTTCAGGAGGTCACGTGCTTCCTTATATCTTCCTGTACTAATCAGCAATCCTGGCAGGGAGATCATACTGTCCCGTCCCCAGTCGGCGAACCAGGGATAACCGGCAATGATCGTCTTCAGTTGACTGCCTGGCTGTCCGTCTTGTGTGTTTACTGGACGATCAACGATAAATTGATCGGCAGCAAGCACCAACCGGGCAAGTACCGGATCTCGTTGGGGCAGGGCATCTTGTGCCTGATTCGCCGTTGCCAGGAGTTGCTGGACTCGCTGCTGATGTCGTGTCCAGGCCTGCTCAACCGCCGCTTCATGTTGAGCGCTCCCAAACTCAGCCTGCACTTCAGTTTCAGCGCTGAGCACCATCGTCACTCGCTCTCCTGGCATGATCTGTATCCGAAAAGTCCCTGGCAGATACACATCCTCAACATCAGGCAGACCTCGCTCGGTGTCACGCCGGTGCTTCACGCCCCAGAACCAGTCTCCCGCCGGAGTAAACTGGGCTGATGGCCCCAGAACTAGAACACAGGCTGGAGCTTCTTCATACGCACGGATGCGGCAGCGATTTCCCTGATTCTCGACCAGAAAATGCCAGTTGGCATCTCCATGGGTCGCGGCATGGTGACTGCGGTAAACACAGAAAGGAGTGAACGTCAGCGTGAGAGGCCCGTTCTTCGCTCCTGGAGCAGGTGCAGTAGAAAGTGTGTACTGTACATACGTGGTGTTCTGTCCATATTCCATCCAGACGCGCTTCTCAAGCGTGCTGTTTTCATCCAATCGATAGCGAAAGCAGGGAATATCAGCCTCTAAGGAAAACGTGTCGAGATAGGTGTATCCTTGTGGGTCGATGGTACCATCCCGGTACTCATTCACGCCCAGTTTGAGAACACTTTTATCTGCTCGTTCAACCGTTTCATCTATTTTGGTGATCAGGACATCCCGTTCGACAGGTGGACGCAGCGCTGCTACAAGCAGCCCGTGATAGCTGCGTGTCGTTGCCCCTGCAACAGAGCCAGCCGCATATCCACCCAACCCATTCGTGACAAACCATTCATGATCAATTCCCGCTTGTACATTATTACATATATTTGGACCTAGCGAAAGATCCCAGGCATGTGCCGTAGAGCGATCTATTTCAACCTCATGTTGTATGGTCATCCGTTGTCTTATCGTACGGAGGTCTTTCCTTTTAAACCAGGAATAGAGACCAGCACGCACTCTCCTTTCTGAAATATCGGGAATTTCAAACCTAACCATTACAAAGCAATCAACCCGACCATCGCGAGTGTCATTACCCACTAGCTAATGTACAGGTTTGGGAAAGATAATGCATGCTTTGAACGTACTGTTTTTTACGCGTTTCGATATTCGAAAGCATCAAGACAGAGACGGATCATATAGAGTATTTGCACTAGAACATTTGCTCTAGCATACTCAAATAAGTGGTCTATCACCTACCAAACCATTAATGCTACATCCAATAATGGTACATTTTGAGGATGTAATTTCGAACGTTACAAAGTACTCTTGATACCGTGATCAGATTTTAGGGAACTGGGTCCCTCTTCCCTATACTCACCGAATTCGACTTCAATTTAACACTACCTTAACACGATAGTTGTATGA
>JBKPBA010000150.1:0-18966 GCA_046726675.1 Chloroflexota bacterium | reverse complement strand
GTGTCGTCACCGGCGTAGCCGGAGGGATCGGCGAGGCAACTGCTGAGCGTCTCACGAGCGAGGGCGCGAGGGTGGTAGGAGTCGACTTGCTCGAACACTCAGTCGGCGAGCTCGCGTTGCAGGCTGACTTGACCGATGAGGGCCAGGTACAGGGGGTGTACTCACGTGTGCGGGATGAGTTTGGTCGGATTGACGTGCTGTTCAACAATGCTGGCATGGTCACGGCCGACGATCGCTCGGCGCTCGACACCACGCTGGAGACATGGGAGCGGGTTCAGGCGACGAACCTGACGACCGTCTTCCTATGCTGCAAGTACGGCATCCCGCACCTCCTAGACAACGGCCCGGCGGGCGGCTCAGTCATCAACACCGCCTCCTTCCTTGCCGTGATGGGCTCGGCGACTGCGCAGATGGCCTACAACGCAGCAAGGGCTGGCGTTATAGCACTCTCCCGGGACCTGGGCGTCAATCTGGCCCGCCGCGGCGTCCGGGTCAACTCCCTCTGCATTGGCCCTATCGAGACGTCGAGGCTGAGCGGTGTCTTCGCCAAAGATCCCGAACAGGTCGCGCAGCGCCTTATCCACATCCCCATGGGGCGCTTCGGTCGCGTCCAGGAGGTCGCTGGCACCGTGGCATACCTGGCCAGCGACGACGCCGGGTACGTGACGGCTGCTGCGTTTCCCCTCGACGGCGGCATATCCATCGCGTATACCATACCCTCGTAATGACCGGCACATCGACAGGCCGAGCTTCGTCTGCTTCGCGCCAGCTTGCATTCGGAGCAAGTCAGATGGCAAGACCGATGTCGATAGAAGGTTGTGAGCTGTGCTGGCGTAGACCTCGGGGGCTAACGCCAGCGACAAGGCCGCAGTGATCGAGGTCGCCGCATAGCAGCCGTGCCACCAACCGATCCTCGAGATAGAGTTCTTTGTGTTTGAGCGGGTGATGCCGTCACCACGTGCAGGCCGGTTCCGGGAATGTTCTGGCCCGAAGCCGCATCCGGGCAATTCATTGCGAAAGAGAGTCGTCCTTATGAGTTCCAGTTGTATCCATGATATATCTATGAGTGCTTGTGCGACGCGCGAATTATCAGCGCATCCCATCTACGGGGGACGAAGTGATTTATTTCCAACATTCCATGCGTATACTTCAGATGTGGAGCGGTTTGTCTAAAAACATTTCTACCAGTGCTCATGATTGGTGGCAAATGCTCACGTTTCAGGGCAAAAGTGGCTCAGTTTTCAGGTCATTTACCAGCAAGCAAGCAGCACAAAATCATGAAAAGCACCTTTCCTTTCAATCTGCATTGACGAATAGAACATGAGTTCTGTATACTATAAGATATGTTAGTGCATTCGCTTCCTGACACCATGACGAAACTCGCTCAATTGGGTGATGCGACAATATATGAGCCTGCTGGCGACCAACCGCAACAGGAACGCCGTCGTGTGCCTTACCAATCACACAGTCTTGAAGAGTGTATTACCAACGTGTCAACCCCGACAGGGAAGCGGCAAATTCTCAAGGCTATGGTGACAACCGCTTGCCAAATGAATTGCCACTACTGTCCATTTCGCGCAGGACGAAACCAAATGAAGCGCCTCACCTTCACACCGGACGAGTTGGCGAGTGGGTTGGATACCCTGCAACGGGCTGGCAAAGTAGAGGGGATGTTTCTTTCATCAGGGATCATCAAAGGAAGCGTGACGACCCAGGACAAGATTATTGACACTGCCGAAATTGTTCGTAAACGTTACCACTACCAGGGCTATCTGCACCTCAAAGTGATGCCTGGAATAGAATACGACCAACTCTATCGGCTGATGCAACTGGCAGATCGTGTTTCAGTGAACCTGGAAGGTCCCACACAAGAGCGTTTGAACGCATTGGCTCCAAAGAAAGATTTCCAGCGTGAACTCCTGAGTATGCTGCAACTGGCTGAACAGATACGACGCACGCATCCCTCTGAAAAGCTTGCCGGTACCGTGACCCAGTTTGTCGTCGGGGCAGTGGGAGATACTGATCAGGAATTACTCTCACTGAGCAATCGTCTCTACCGTCAATATGGGCTGACACGTGCCTATTATTCTGGTTTCAGCCCTGTTATTCAAACTCCCTTTGAAAACTTGCCTGCTACTGATCCTCTGCGTGAGCATCGTTTGTATCAGGCAAGTTTTTTGCTCAGAGATTATGGTTGGAAAGTGGAAGATTTGCCGTTTTTGACAGATGGGAATATGGAGCTTGCACTTGACCCCAAGCGTGCCTGGGCAGAGCGATATCTGCGCGAGGCTCCCATTGAAATCATGACCGCAAGACGTGACCAATTACTACGACTGCCGGGTATTGGCCCAGTGTCAGCAGAGGCCATTCTCAAGGCACGACGCCAGGGGAAACTGACCTCTCTGAGAGACTTACAGAAACTTGGCGTTCGTGCGCCTCAACAAGCATCTCCGTATATCCTCTTGAGTGGGCGAAGGCCATTCGCACAACTGAGCCTCTTCTAAGGGTACTAACAAGAATTGTGCGTAGAGGACACATTTTTCTTGAGGATAATGCGTATTTCACGGATCAACTGCGCGAGTTCTGCCGTCGTTGAGACGAAGGAGTCTGAACACGACTACTTGCGAGCGGGACTGTTTTTACTGTCCTTTTCGTGCCGGGCGCAGCAAGACGCAACGTATGACCTTTTCCCTAGATGAAATGGCGGGAGCTTTCGATATGCTACAGCGTGCAAATCGGGTAGAGGGTATCTTTCTCGTATTGGATCTGTGGGAGCTAATGCGATTATTCAGGCAAGAAGACCTGGTCGTTTGACTGACCTGACACATTTACGCAAGTTGTATATTCGTGCGCCAGAGCAGGCTGCGCTGTATATTCTGATAGATGGTCATAGACCAGATACACAACTGCGTTTATTCTAGCAACCAGCGTCAACGATCAAGACATTGGTGTCCATCTGTTCTCCTTAGATCCGCGGATAACGAGGCAGCCAGCGAGGAACCGTGCGTAGATACGCCTCGTAGCTCTCCCCAAACTGACGAGCTAGCCGTGGTTCCTCGTAGAAGACGACAAACAGATGCATCACCACCCCTGCCAGCAACACATAGCCGACCAGCGGCAGTGAGTGAAAGAGGATGGCCTCTACGATCACCACCGAAAAAACCGCAAGATACATCGGATTGCGCACCCATCGATAGGGTCCCTCTCTGACCAGGAATTTTGGGGCATCGATGGGCGCTGGCGTTCCTTTGCCGATGAAGGTGAACTCCCCCGCACACCAGAAATAAAGTCCTATTCCTAGTAGCAGAGGGAGCAAACCAATCAGCCAGATCGATGGGATCGCAAGCGCTCCCCCTTCCGACCAGCGCAGTAGGAGCCAGGGAACAACTCCTAGCAGGGTCCCGGGAACCAGGATCGTGAACATGAGCGTTTTCAGAGCAACCATCAAGAGCCTCCTCTGTCTCCGGTTTGCACCCATCAGGCCGATGCCTCTGCTCAGGACCTGATGACTTCACCCGCTGTAGTTTGCTTCAATGAATCCTTCTACGATGCCGTCTCCTCGATCTTCACTGTTCCGGCAGCTCCATCGACGGTGATCTGCTGACCGGTGGTGATGCGCTCCGTGGCTCCTGGTACACCAACGACCGCCGGGATACCGTACTCGCGAGCCACGACAGCACCGTGGGAGATTGAGCCGCCCATTTCCATCACCAGGCCACCGGCAGTCAGGAAGAGCGGCGTCCAGCCGGGGTCGGTTGAAGGTGCAACCAGGATCTCACCCGGCTCTAGATGGGCCCCTGTTGGGTCGAGGATGACCCGCGCCCGCCCTGTAATGCTTCCCGGTGACGCAGGCGTTCCCCGCAGCATCCCTTGAGATTCGGCGCTATCCGTCACTGCCGGGGTTGGCTCGGTGCCATCGGAGAGTAGTACTCGTGGCACATGGCCGCGCTGCAACTCGTGCTCATAGCCTGCCCGCCGTTCGCGGACGATGTCGTGCATGTCCTCTCCTGCCAGGGCCGCGTGTGCCTCTTGCAGTGTAATAAAGAAGATGTCTTCGCCGCTCTCCAGGCGCCCGGCCTCGGATAGTTCCTTCCCGATTGATTGAAGCACCTCGCGCATATATGCCAGCATCAATATCAGGCAGAATTTAGGCATCTCGCGTAAACCAGCCAGCGCCCGCGCTCGTTTCAAGAAGAAGCCAACAAGCATGCCACGTAATCGGCCTTTGCGAGTCGCGCGCTGCGTCAGTTCAGCCACCATCGCCTCAGCCTCTTGCGCTCCCCGCCGGAATTGCGCATCCGGGGCCAGTGCCGGATCATTCAATTGCAGGTAATTAGCAAGCACACCAAGGATGTGCGCCGGGTCTTCTCTCCAACGTGGCAGACCCAGATCAATCTCGGCCACACTGCGATGCCCATAGTGATACAGGAAGTCGGCCAGTCCCTGCTGGAGTGTTGGGGGCAACGTGCCTACGCGATACTCTTGCGCCAGTTGTTCGGGCGCGGTTTCGCTAACATGGCGAGTCGCAAGTGCATCAGCAGCCACCTGCCGGGAGAGTGCCCATAGATCCAGATCCATCTCCGTCGTCGGATTATGGGGCAGCGCTCGCAGCGCGATCTGCAATTCATCAGGAGTGGCAATACCCTTTAGCAGCCTGCTCGCCAGCCCCAAACTGCCAAGTCCGCTGACTAAAGTTGAGGGAAAGGCGCGAAAGAGATGTGCTGACAGACCTGTAACATGTTGCTCAAGAGCCTTCAAGCGATCGGCAAAGTTGGCGACATTGCTTTCCGGGGATGTTGCTCTCAGTGCCTCCAACCCCGCTCTGGCTCGCCGCATACGCTCTACAGCGATTGAAGGCTTGAACAGTGCCTGGGTGATGTAGAGTGGTGCTCTCGTTTTCACTGCCAACGAGCCGAAAGCACGTATCACTCGCCAGCGTGGCACCGGCCTGAGGGAGAGTCGTGGATCGGCAGTAAGCTGCTGGAAGAGAACGCTTGAGCGCGCTTCGCCGAAGCCCATCGCTCCTATCAACAACCTGCGCCCGATCTTTGTCCGCAGAGCGGCTGTGACATCGAGGAAGAGGCGGAAACCAGATTCGACCAGAATGCTCGGGCCGATCAGAGGATCGCGGGGTGCCAGGTCAAACAAGCTGGCAACCGTGGAGCTAATGAGCCGGAAGGCGGCCATACTCATCGGTGTGAGTGGTCGAAACACTCCTTGAAAAACGTTGAGCGAAAAGTACACGCGTAGCTCATCATCGTTGTCCGGTGCGTTAGCGGGCAGGGGATACAGCGTCGTGATTGGTCGGGATTGCGTGAGCCAAAGCTTCCCTGCTGCATCAATAGCCCACTCAATATCTTGCGGCGCGCCATAATGCGCCTCGACCCGCGCACCCAGCTGCGCCAGCTCGCGTATCTGGGCATCGGAGAGACAGGCTTCGCCAATGCCCGCACCGCTTTCAGTCTGCACAATGCCACCATCTGCAGTCCCCCTGATGACGATGCGCTTATCGCTGAGTCTCCGTTCGACGATCTCGCCGCTGGCAGTATTCACTACGAAGTGATCGGGATTGGTCACGCCGGAGACTACCGCCTCTCCCAGGCCGGGATTGGCATCAATGACTGCCTGGCGCCGCTTGCTGGTCACAGGATTGGCGGTGAACAGCACACCCGCCACTTCAGCTTCGACTATGCGCTGTACCACCACTGAAAGCTGCACCCTACGCTGATCGAGACCCAGACTCGCCCGATAGCTCACGGCGCGGTCGGTCCACAACGAGGCCCAGCAGAGCCGCACCGCATCCAGCACCGCTTCGGTACCGACAACATTGAGATAGGTATCCTGCTGGCCTGCAAAGCTGGCAAAAGGCAGATCCTCAGCTGTGGCGGAAGAGCGCACAGCCACAGGGATAGGTGAGCCATCGCCCAAAAGGCGATAGGCATTGGTAATAGACGCAGCCACAAGCTCTGGAATGGTGGCGTTCTGGATGCAGGTACGAGCTGCCTGTGCCAGTTCGGCAAGCTGTTCGGGATTGGCAGCATTCCCGGCTCGCGCATCCAGAATCGTCTCAAGCCCCGCCTCCGATGCCACTTGCTCATAGACTGCGGTCGTAATACAGAACCCAGGCGGCACGGGCAGCCCTGCGCCAGTCATCTCACCCAGATTGGCCCCCTTGCCACCTACCAGCGCCAGTATATTACGATGAATGGCCGTCAATGGCAGCACGATTTCCGTAATACCGACAGGTTCACTGCGTTGTTGTTCCTGTTTTTGGAGCTTCATGGAGTTCCTTCTTTCTTCTCGTCGCCTCGATAATGAGTACCATACCTTTGATTATCTCCGCCCTGGTGAGTTTATGATCTTTTTGATACCCGCACAAACTCCTCCTGCCTGCCAAAGGTGCGAAAGATGAGCCTGAAAAGCGCAGGGAATGCTGGCAGAGCTGTGTCGGCATCAATCGGTTCTGGTTTGCCGACTGCATAGAGCCTTCGATGCCAGTAAACCGTCCCACCTCCAGCAGCCAGCAGGTTCCGATACCAATCCACTTTGGGCCCATAGGTTAACGCAATCACAAACCCCTCTCTCGTCGGCCACACCCAAATCACCGTCTCATAAGGCTTGCCACTGCGACGGCCAACGTGACGAATGATGGCAAACGGGCCGTGGGAACAGCTTACAAACCTGCGTAAGACCCGATTGGTGACGTATTTATTCAAGACGCGTACTCGATCAAGCAACATCCTGTCCTCCTTGAAAAAAGGCCAAAGCTAACTGTTATGGTGTCAATGCGCGTATGATAACCTCGACGACCGCATCGGCGCGGTTGAGCGCCGGAGGGTGCGCTCTTTTGATTGATCAGTTAATTAATGTACAGTAAAAAATTAACATGGCTTGATGCCTTGTAATAGGGTACCTAGAATGGCGTGCACGATCTCCTCATGTGTATACTGCAGGACGCTGGGATCGTGCATAATCTGCCGGCGCATGACAATGCCGATCATGCTGCTCGCAATCACCTGAGCGGCCTCATCTACGTCGAGGTCCGCTCGTACCCTGCCCCTGGTTGCCTGAATCTTGAGATAATTGCTCAAGAAAGCGATCACGCGCTGGAAAAAGCTCAAGGCGATCGGTGCAACCTCTGTGGCGCCATGGAGCATTTCTGGCAGCAGCACACGGATCATGCTCACGAATTGTTCGCTCTCTACAAGACTCAGCACGCGCATGACCAGCAAGGGCAAGAGGACGTCCGGCGGCTGCTCCAGCATCTCCGGCGGAATTTGTGCCATCACCTGTACTGGTGAGCGTTCCTCTAGAACCGCTCTGAGCAAATCCTCCTTGCTCTCAAAGTAGTAGTAGATCAGCCCGGTTGTAATTCCTGCCTCGCGCGCCACATCGCGATTGGTGGCCCTGGCAAAGCCCTTCTGCGCGAAAACGCGCATGGCCGCGTTCATAATCTGCTCGCGCCGATCCTCTACAACCCTCGGTGTGCGTGACATAGTTAATGTTTCATCCCCTCTCAAGATTTGACTGATTGATTAATTAAATTATATGGGCGAAAATAGATATTGTCAAGGGCAGAAAACTGACATCCGCTCATAAATCGGAGAGGGCGCTTGATTGGCTCATTGGGAAAAGCAGAACAATCAAAGCCAACAAGGCTATACGGGTGTTGAGTTGATTTGTCAACACAGTTTCTATGAAATTTATTGATTCTCAAGATTTTCGATATGCACCGGCTCTATAGCGTCGGCGGGTATAAAGTTGAAAACACGTGAGTAAAAGTATAGCTCGGCGTCCAGGGCTCGTTTGATATTCTTAGCCTGGCGGAATCCATGTTGTTCACCCTCGAATGCAATGTAAGCAACAGGCAATTTTTTTGCGCGCAATGCCGCAACCATCAATTCAGCTTGATTGGGAGGAACAACTTTGTCTTCAAGCCCCTGAAAGAAGATGAGCGGGCAGGAGAGGCGGTCAACAAAATTGATCGGTGAGCGTGCATAGTACAGGTCGCGCCGCTCAGGGTAGGGACCGATCATGCGGTGTTCGTAGTGTGACTCAAATTTGTGACCATCGCTGACCAGAACTTCCAGATCGCTGATACCGTAGTGGCTTGCACCAGCCTTAAAGACATCGCGGAAGGTGAGCGCACAAAGCGTTGTATAGCCGCCCGCGCTTCCTCCGGTGATTGCCAGCCGATTTCCATCTACAAGCCCATGCTCTACCAGGTAGTGCGCGCCATTCACGCAGTCATCCACGTCAACGATGCCCCACTGACCCTCGAGCCGTTGGCGATATGCGCGTCCATAGCCGGTGCTGCCGCCGTAATTCACATCGAGAACGGCTATTCCACGACTGGTCCAATATTGGATTTCCAGATCGAGCTCACTATAGGTCATCCCTGTCGGCCCACCATGACTTTCAATCAGCAAAGGAGGAAGTTCGCCTGGAGGTGCGGCATAATCGCGGTTCTTTGGTGGATAAAAGAAAGCGTAAGCAGTAAGCCCATGCTCAGTTGGAAACTCGATTGGCTCTGCAATAGAAAGATAACCTGCATCTATTCTGGCCTCGCTGGATCGGTGCAGCGCCTGCATAGATAACGTATCGAGATCAAGTTTTACAACTGCTAAGAATTCGGTTGGTGAACTACAGATAAAAACCGCGTATTCTGGCGTTGCATGCACCCATTGAATTCTAGAATAAGGGGAGCCTATGACATCAAGTTTGCCTGTTGTTGTATCAAGATAGCCTAGATGTGTGATTCCATGCTTTATAAAGCTGCAAATGATGATGTGAGATGAAACGAAGGAATAGGTGGAGTAGCCAAATGCCCATTGTGGCACGCCGAACTCCGCTTCCATTTCGTGCAAAGCTACAACGCTACCATCCTGCCAGCGGTAGAGGTTCCACCAGCCCGTTCTGTCGGACACGAAGTGTAAGACACCATCCGGCGACCACTCTGGCTGGAAGATAGACTCGCCAGTGCTTCCTGCAATGCGCTGCGGTTGTACGATTGAGCCATCCTCTCCAAGCTTCCCAACCCGCAACTCTGTGCTATCCCAGGGCATATTCGGATGATTCCAGGTGAGCCATGCCAGGCGAGACCCATCAGGACTGAGACGAGGCGACGAGTAGAAGTCGTTTCCCGAAACAAGCACCTGGCTCTTTCCGCTGCCATCCAGCGAGACGCTCACCAGCATATTCACTGGCTCGTGATCAGAAAGTGTATGATCCTCTCGCACACAGATCATTCGATTGCGCCGATGATCAATAATGTAGTCTGCGTAACGCATCTGTTCGGTAAAAGCAATCGGCTGAGGTGTAGAGCCAGGTTTCAGGCGATACACGTGCTGGTCAGAGAAGTTTGAAAAATAGATCGTGCCATCACTGACAGTGAAACTGCCACCACCGTATTCATGAACGCTTGTGCGCGCATTATATGGAGGTGGCAGCATATCGGTTCTATTCCCATCTGGTGTTCTGCGCACGATGACACAGCGTCCACTTTCTGCTGGACGCCTTTCAATCCAATAGATATCTAAACCATCAAGAACGGCCTGTTCAAATTTGATCGTTTCCGAAACTATCAGGTCGGAGGTAATCGGGGATTTCCAGGAACCATAGAGGGCTACATGTGTCATTATCGTTCTCTCTTTTCATCGACTCACTGCTTTCAGGCTATGTATTATAACATGCTTCCAGTCCGTGCCATGTCTCTAGTGACGATATCTAAATTGTGAGTACTGGAGGATGAAGATCTGATCGCTGAGGAGAGATACGAATTATACCTGGCTAGCTGAGCAACGAATCCACCTTGGTTGAATACTTTCAACAGGTTGATCAAACAGTCCTGGTTGACTCTCCAGGCGGAAAAGTTGTTCAAAATCTTCTGGTGAAAATGCTTTGCGCAGCCGTGTAGCGTAAGAGGTGATGAGTACCTGAATGTAGTGATTGACATCGTAATCGCGGCGGTCACCTATAGCTGTGCGAGGTGAGATTGAAGCGTTCGTTTCAGTCAAAGTGTTTTGAATACCATCAATTACTCGCTTGGAACCCTGGCTTATTGACTCTGATTCCCAACCGCGATCGACTGAGGCTTCTTCGTTTTCGTCGGGCAACCAGACGTATGTTTTGCCACGAGTTCGGTAGTATCGTACTCGTTCGCCGGGATACCAGCGTGTACGTCCGGACGCCAGCAATGCTTCATATTGTGGTTCAGGGTGCGATGCGCGGGAGGACAAAAAAGCAGGGCCTGTCGTAGAAAGCGTTCGCCGAAAGGCTCAGCCCTGCTAGAACGCAACGCTACGCCACGTACGATAAGTTGGTCACTGTAGGTAAGCAAGGCATAGTTCTTGACTTCATGGCTGAGCATCGCACGGTAGCGACCCTCGTATTCCAGCCGGATACCTGCTGGCAATTCTGCTCCAACCTCAGCTACAAGAGCACGTTCCTGCTCTTCATCCCAGTTAGAGGGCACTGCAAAATACACACCGTCTGTATCGGCCTCGATGAGAGCCAGGCCTCTGTCTCGCAATGCATCGATCACTTGTGATAGCAACTCGCGTCCGCGCTTCGTGACCTCGTCAGCGGCACGCATGTCGGCGAAAAGAGCCATCGAACCCGCTCCCATATATCCGTAGGCTGCATTGATCAGAATTTTCATTGCTGCTTGCGTGGCGTCATGGGTGTTGGCCTCTAACGAACCCGGAGTGGCTTTCTTAGCAGCAGCCTTATGCGAGAGTCGCAGATCTGTTAATCGCCCCAGGATGCTGAGCAAGACACCCAGGTGATCGGATGCCGGTCCGATCTGGTATGTTCGCATCAGCGAAGGATACAGCGATGCAATATCTGCCTTTACCACGTGTTCGGCTACGCCTTCCGCGAGCAGGTGAACTGCGCCTCCCTCGTGCATACCATAACTGCTCTCCTGGTCCATCGATTGGCGAGGAAGCGCTGCTCCATTACGCAGATAGGCGCGGACAAGCATTGGTTCGAGGATACCCATTGCCGGGCCAGCGGAAGCCAGACGCTCAAAGCGGCGAGGGGCCATGCTTGCCAGTGCGAACGGTGCTCCAAGCAGACGCTGAGAGAGTTCATCTACTTCTGTCACATCATCGAGAGCATAATGCCGAACACGTTCAGGGTCATGATGATACGTTTCGAAAATCGTTGCACCATCCAGGTACACACGGTTAGGAACAGCTATACCAAAATACTTCGCGACATCCTTAAGGCTATGGCTGGGCATATCACGGACCACGAAATCATGACGGCGAACTGCATCGAGCGTATCAATCAACTCTCGTCCAGCTAAACTGTAGCGAGTGCGGCGACGGGCTTCAGGACCAATAGCCAGGGTTTCCTCGCGCCGCTCTAAATTTTGAGGCCCGCCTGCTCGTCCAAGGATCAGGGGGATTCCCAGGATAGAGGCGCGTTGTTCTAAAAAAGGTAGATCAAAGCCAAAAAGGTTATGGTTCTCGATTACATCCGGGTCACGTTCGCGGATAAGCGTGCACAGATTGGAGATCAGGCTTACTTCATCTTCGGGCGTCGGGGCCTCAATGATGGTAGCGAGACCACGGCTATCACGGATAGCTACCATGAAGATACGCCCACGATGCGGGTCGAGTGCGGTTGTTTCAAGGTCAAATTGTAATCGATGCAGATCACTATAGATCAGTCCGCGAAAATAGACCTTGCCGCTCTGCATCAAGAATTGCTCGACGGGTCCGACGCGATAGTACTCATCTGGCAGTTCATTAATACTATTGATCTGCCTTCCAAGACGGTGTGATGCGCCATCCACCAGTGCCCGCTCAAGAGAGCGTCCATTATTTGCGGAAAGGAGGTAGCGGTAGGATTCTGTTGGGCCTTCGAGTTCACGGTACGTGAATGTTGCAGCGTCTCCAGTGGACTCGAAATCTGGAACCAACCTTGATTCGAGGTGGGCCAGATCATCTAGCGAGGTGGCAAAAAGCCAGGGGCGAAATCGTTCTCGTGTAGAAGTGACATGGTCTCCCTCGCGACGCCAGGTAATTGCCAATCCCTCACGATTTGCCCAGATAGAGACAATGCCAGGCATGGGGTCCCAACCGAACAGGTATTCGTCTTCCACAAGAGGATGTGTGCCTTCGGAATTCGTGGGAGATAATGGATGCATTGTACCTCTGATACTACTGTCAAACGAGAACGCCTATTCTAAGTATATCATATTGAAGTATCTCGCGAGTTTTACATCGAAAAAGGCTTGACAGAAGCGCTAGACAGCAGTAGTCTAATGCTTATTCTTGGACAGAGGAGCATTCACGGCTAAACAAAATCGTGAGGGGCGCTCTGGACTTATTTGAGAACGTTCATTTAGCGCGGTTTCTTGCCAAGGAAGCCCCAGCTATTATTTATGAAGGAAGCGGGTAACCATGAAACCACCACGTTTTCAATACTGTGCCCCATATATGCTTGATGAGGCGCTTGCCCTGCTCGATCAGAATAGTGAAGACACTAAAGTATTAGCAGGCGGCCAGAGTTTTGTACCTCTCCTGAATATGCGCCTTGCAGCACCTACCTACATCGTAGATATTAACCACATTGCTGAATTGCACTACATCGAACAGGAAGATGGCTATCTGGCGATTGGCGCAACTGTCCGCCAGCGCCAGGTTGAACGGTCTGCATTAGTGCATGACAAGCATCCATTGCTAATTGAAACAATCAAACATATCGGCCACATGCAGATACGTAATCGCGGCACGGTTGTAGGTAGTGTGGCTCATGCTGATCCCGCTGCTGAACTTCCTGCTTTACTGACCTGTCTCAATGGTGAAGTACTGGCGCAGAGCATTCATGGTGAACGTGTTATAAAAGCAGAGAAGTTCTTTACAGGTTATCTTTCCACCGCGCTTGAACCTGGCGAAATGCTCACCGAGGTGCATTTCCCCTTAATTGCGCCAAAAGCAGGGTGGGCGTTTTTGGAGTTCGCGCGTCGATCAGGAGATTACGCACTGGTAGGCGCCGCAGCTGTATTAACCCCAACAGCAGATGACCATTGTATGTCGGCGCATATCGCCTATCTTGGAATTGCCGGTGCTCCCATACGTGGACGTACTGTTGAAGCTGCCATTGTCGGCACAACACTCGATGAACCAGCTCTCAATGCTGCTGCAGAAGCGGCGAGCATGCTTGTAAGTGATGACATGGATGATGTGCATGCTACCGTTGAGTACCGGCGTGTTCTGACTGGGGAATTAACGAAACGTGTGCTAAAGGCTGCCTGGGAGCGACGAGGTCACTAGCTAGAAAGAAGAGTAAGGACTATGCAAGAGCAAGAAGAAAAAACTCCGGTCTTTACCAAGGAATACGATATAGCGGTGACCGTCAATGGTCATCGCTATGAGCAACGGGTACCAGTGCGTTTGCTTCTTTCGGATTTTCTCCGCCATGAACTTCATCACACAGGCACGCACGTAGGCTGTGAACATGGCGTCTGTGGTTGTTGTACCGTGCTATTGAACGGTGAGGCTGTGCGTTCTTGCTTAATGTTCGCTGCACAAGCCGATGGCATGGTAGTGACGACCATCGAGGGTATGGCTGGCACGAACAGTGACTTACATCCGATTCAACAAGCTTTCCAGGAAAAGCACGGCCTTCAATGTGGATTCTGCACACCTGGCATTATCATGACTGTACATGCCATGCTCCATGAGAATCCCAACCCCAGTGACGAAGAGATTCGTCATGAGCTCTCTGGCAATATCTGTCGCTGTACTGGCTATCAGAATATTGTCGAAGCAGTCAAACTAGCGGCCGAGCGGTTACGCGAACAGCAAATGGAGGTGCAGTGATGGCTACTCGTTGGTTTGGCGCATCCATTCCGAGAAACGAAGATCCTCGATTACTTCGAGGAAAAGGTAGCTTTGTCGATGATATCGATTTACCTGAACAATTACATGCTGCAGTTTTGCGCAGTACACATGCGCGAGCACGGATCTTGAATATTGATACGAGTGCTGCTCGCGAACTGCAGGGCGTGCATCTTGTACTCACTGCCTCCGACCTTGGTGAGGTGCTGGAGCCTTCTCCTTTACTGGTGCCCCATCAAGCTTTGACGCAGCCGCGCACGCAACTTCCGTTGGCACTCAATGAGGTTCGCTATGTTGGTGAAGCTGTTGCTTTCGTCGTGGCAGATGACCGTTATATCGCTGAAGATGCACTTGACCTGATCGATGTTGAATATGAACCATTGCCCGTCATACATAGCCTGGAGGTTGCTGCCGCTGAAGATGCGCCGTTAGTGCACGAGGACGTGCCGCGTAATGTCGCAGCACACCTGGTACAGACAGTGGGCGATCCTGACGCGGTTTTTGCCAGTGCGCCACATGTGATTCGCGAGACGCTGCTAATGGATCGTGGTGCAGCAATGCCGATGGAGTGCCGGGGTGTTCTAGCACGTTGGGATGCGCATGATGGTACGCTTACCTGTTGGATATCGACGCAGGGGCCTATTCCGATCCGCAATGGTCTTGCAGCAATCTTTCACTTGCCTGAGCATAAGGTTCGTGTAATTGCACCTGATGTGGGAGGAGGTTTCGGCCCCAAAATCATGATGTTCTATCCCGAGGAAGTCTTGACGCCGTTCGCAGCCATTCACCTGGGGAGACCCGTTAAGTGGATCGAGGATAGGCGTGAACACTTTATCTCAACTAACCAGGAACGCAGCCAGCTTCACGAAATAGAATATGCTTTTGATGATCAAGGTATCCTGCTGGCTGTGCGTGACAACTTTTTACACGATACAGGCGCTTATACACCGTATGGTATCATCGTGCCAATTATAACGGCATGTACGCTGCCTGGTCCTTATCGCTTACAGAACTATTATAGTGAATTCAAAGTACTGTATACGAACAAAGTGCCTGTCAGCCCCTATCGTGGCGCGGGCAGGCCGCATGCTGTCTTTGTAATGGAACGCATTATGGATCGCATTGCCAGCGAACTACATTTGGATCGTGCCGAGGTGCGTTCACGCAACTTCATTGCTCCTGATGAATTTCCCTGGGATGTTGGTTTAATCTACCAGGATGGTGGGCCTACAAAATATGATAGTGGTAACTACCAGGCGGGACTGGATAAGTTAAAAGTCATGCTGGACTACGACAACTTTCCCGCGAAACAGGCCGAGGCTCTCAAAGAAGGTCGTTACCTGGGCCTTGGTCTCGCTTATTACGTAGAAGGAACGGGAATTGGCCCATATGAGGGTGCGCAGGTACGGGTGGAGTCAGATGGCCGTGTATTTGCTTCTACGGGCGTGACTTCACAGGGTCAGGCGCACTATACAACCTTTGCGCAGATTGTTGCAGACCAGTTAGGCATACATCCACAAGATGTGCTGGTGACTACCGGTGATACGCAGGCGTTCTACTGGGGTGTCGGTACCTATGCCAGCCGTGCCGCGACAATTGCTGGTTCAGCCATGCATCTTGCAGCGGTCAAAGTGCGTGAGAAGGCTAAGCAAGTTGCCGCAGATCTCTTTGAGGCTGCACCGGAAGATATTGAACTAGCTGACGGCAAGGTCTTTGTAAAGGATGCTCCTCATCGCTCGCTAACACTTGGTCAGGTTGCGATCTCCGCCAACCCTTTGCGCTATGCTTATGGCGAGAATGCGCGCAAGTTGATGTCCATGAAGCTAGCAGGCCCACGTCCAGGGCCAGCTTTGCCGCCTGAACGAGGCACGCCTGGTTTAGAGGCGAGTGAATTTTATAGCCCACCACATGGTAGTTTTGCTAGCGGTGTTCATGGAACTATCATCGAGGTTGATCCAAAAACTGGAATGGTCACGTTCCTCAAATATGCGGCTGTGCATGACTGCGGACGTGTTATTAATCCCATGGTTGTTGAGGGGCAGGTGCAGGGTGGTGTGGTGCAAGGCATTGGTGGGGCTTTTTTTGAACGGCTTGTATACAATGAAGAAGGACAGCTTACCAACGCGAGCTTCATGGATTATTTAATTCCAACGGCAGCCGAGATCCCGCCTATTGCGGTCGAACATGTTGAGACTCCTTCACCACTTAACCCACTAGGAGTGAAAGGTGCGGGTGAAGCAGGTGTTATTCCAGTTCCGGCTCTCTTCGCTTCAGCCATCGATGATGCTCTTTCGCCATATGGGATCAGAGTACAAGAAATGCCTCTGCATCCATGCAGGCTGTACGAACTTTTGGAGGAGTCGAGGGGATAGTAAAGACCAGCAGGTCCCTGGTGTGGCTGACAGTAGTGCGAGGACATTACACAATACCACCCAAAATTGCTATTTAATTGACATACTGTAGACATGCAGGCAAATGATATGTGATACTCAGCCTACCGTATTGTTGTCATTAGTGGAGGAATAATAGATGTCCTCAGTGTATCCACCATTTGGAGGCCCACAAGTACAACGATGCCTGCGCTGTGGAACACCTTTATCTCCTAATGTAATTACTTGTGTGAATTGTGGTACATATAATCCTGTAGCTCAACCTGGGATATTTCCTGATCAGGGACAGGTTCAATGGGGAGGTTTACAACCGCAGAATTCATTTAGTGATGGACAGTATTTAGGGGCACAGTGGGGACAACCATCTGTATCTCCCCTGCAAAACAACCAGTGGGAACAATCGCCTGTGCTACCTCAAAATAATGGCTTCGGTACACCTTATACACCCCAATCTTCATCTCCTCCTAACAATTTCTATGCTACGCCTGGACAAAATCCACAGTCAAATTTTAATAACTTTTACGTAGCACCTCAACAAAATGCTTATTACTCTTCTCCTATGGCTATGTATGAGGGTTATAATCAACCTCCTCAGCAGAAACGCGGTCCCAAAGTTGGTTTAATTGTCGGCATTGTATTGCTGGTGATACTGCTCGTGGGAGGCGCATTTACCGGTTACCTTTATTACAATAACCACTATCAAGATAGTGCAGCTCCAACTGTAGTGGTGACTCCTACGGTGATACCATTGTTCAGCGATTCTTTCGGCAATAATAAAATGAATTGGGATCTAACAAGCATCCAAGGAAAATTTTCAGTAAAAGTCGGTGGAGGTTCGTTGGTCCTGGAAGATGACCAAAATAAATTGCTATGGGAAGTAATACCTGGTAAAAATTTTACTGATTTTCGTCTGGATGTTGATGCCACGCTCACCGAGGGGGATTCAAACAACGGATATGGTGTATTAATTAGAGCATCAAGCCAGGGGACTGGCTTGGGTACTTATTACCGTTTTGAGTTGTATGGAGACGGCACCTATGCTATTTTTAAGGGGTATTTAGATAGTAGTGGCAATACCCAAAGTACAAAAGTCCAGGGTTATACGGCTCATCCCGCTATTGCAAAGGTAGGACAGATCAATCACATTGCAATCATTGCTAAAGGGCCATCAATGTCATTGATGGTCAATGGGCAGGCAGTGTACACCTATACCGATGACGATTACAAAGGTGGCTCAGTCGCATTATTTGTCTCCAACCTGCCTGAACTTACTCCCGGAGCCCAGGCAACCTTTACTAATCTAGCGATTTTCCCTGCACCTAAGTGATCCAGCGAAACTTTTGCGGGAAGTGAAAAGATACTATCCCGGTATTATGGCTATTTTTCCAACAAGGCCTGTGCATATACCGTGGGATCTATGTTACCCCCGCTTACAATACAGCAGACATGTTTTCCATGAAATCGTTCAGGTTGAGCGAGTAGTGCGCCAAGGGACAAAGCTCCCGTGGGTTCGACTTTAAGATTGGCGTAAAGAAAATAACGTCGCAGTGCTTCAAGAGTTACTGCGTCGGGTACTGCTATGATGTCGGCTATACCTCGTTGTATGATTTCCCAATTGAGTTCTCCAAGGCTCAGGGTACGCGCACCATCGGCTATTGTGTCTGGCTCATGTTCATTGCGGATAAGTTTGCCACTTTGTAGAGATCGTGCTGCATCATCGCCTGGTAAAGGTTCTGCTCCAATGATTTCAGTACGAGCATGCAGATGGTCGCGCGCGATGATCTGCCCAGAGCATAGTCCACCACCTCCTACCGGTACGACGATTACATCGAAATCGCTGGCACTTAAGATTTCCTTGCTCAAAGTCGAATTACCAGTTACTACACGGTAATCATCATAAGCCTGTGCATAAAATGCATCGGGTTGTTCCGCTAGAAGCTGCTGAACACGGTCGTTTCGACTGATTTCCCTGACGTCAATTAAGTCAGTGAGACCTCCGTAAGACTGTACAGCGTTAATCTTCACAGGTGAAGATGTGTCAGGCATAACCACTGTGCATGTTTTTCCAAGTAATTTACATGCATATGCTACAGCTTGCCCGAAATTACCTGATGATGCTGTGACAACGCGCTGTTGTGAAATACTGGAGAGTAGATTATAGGCAGCCCGAAATTTGAAGCTACCTGTATATTGAAAGGTCTCACTGGCAATTGTCAGGTCGCAGTGTAGTTGTGTTGAGAGAGCCTGGCTGGTTAATAATAAGGCAGGTCGTACGAACTGGGGGAGTGTATCCCAAACCGAGGTAATATATTCGTCTGTGAGTTGAGGTGCTGTAGTATAGAGTGGCATTGAACAAACTCCAGGTGTTTTATAATTACAACCATATTACTTGAATTGTATCATGAGAGATTGAGTAAAGAGATATTTCTCTGGCCTGTCAGTGTGATCCTGACGAAAATCTCCCTGGAGTATGATATCGGTTTCCAGAGATCGGTATGGCTCACTTCTCCTTTAATAAACCCGCCGGGGCCTGTCCAACCTGCACCGGGTTGGGCAGCGTCCATCAGGCCAACATCAAACGCCTGGTCGACGAGCAAAAGAGCATCCCGGATGGCGCCGTTGCTGGTTGGGACCTCTTTCACATCAACTACTACACCTCCACCCTGCAAACAGCTGCTGCCCATTACGGGTTTGAATTCGACCTCTCGCTTCCGGTCAAAGAC
>JBKPBA010000149.1:0-5282 GCA_046726675.1 Chloroflexota bacterium | reverse complement strand
CTTATAAGGAATAGCGATTCATCAAACACATGCTCGAGCGAAATTGAGAGGTGTTGTATGCCATCCAAGATTGTCCTGATTACCGGTTGTTCTACAGGGATTGGCTATGATGTGGCACAGCGGTTGACGCGTGCCAACTATATGGTGATTGCTACCGCACGACACCCAGTGCGGTTGTCCGATCTGCCTGTGGCCTTACAGCTGCCACTGGATGTCACCGATCCAACCTCTATTGCCAGCGCAACGCAGGAAGTAGTCCGCCGCTTTGGGCGCATTGATGTCCTGGTCAATAATGCCGGATACGCTGTGCGTGGAGCGGTCGAAGACATCTCGGTAGAACAGGTTCAGCAGATGTTTGACGTCAACGTATATGGGGTGATGCGCATGATCCGTGCGGTTGTCCCGCACATGCGGCAGCAAAAGTCTGGTCGTGTCATTACCATTGGTTCGCTCGCCGGCAAACTCGTGCTTCCAGTGAATGGGACGTACTCGGCGACCAAGTTTGCCCTGGAAGCCTTGAGTGATGCCATGCGCTTGGAGCTGGCACCCTTTGGTATTCAGGTGGTGCTCATCGAACCGGGGAATATCCGCAGCAATTTCATGGCCACGGCTCAAGCCAACTCGCAAGAGATCCTCTCCAATCCTGACTCGCCGTATCAAGCCCTCTATCAACACTATCTTCGGGTGATGACGACCATGCGAAAGTCAGAGCCTGGACCTGAGATCGTCTCTCAGGTGGTTCAGCAGGCCATTGAGGCGAGCATCCCGAAAGCGCGTTATCTGGTCGCTGTTCCCATCTTAAATAGAGTCGTTCTCCGTCTTGGAGACAAGGCCCGTGATCGTATTTTCAGGCGGATGTTCAAAATAGGTCCTTCTTCTGAAGTCGATTGACATTGCGTGGGTGGTGCGGTTCGTATTGGAACCGCTTACTGGTAGGGGAATGAGGATTTAGTGTCTGCGCCGTCTCGGTGTTGGCAAAAGCTGATGGGTTTGTTTCTTGCATGCGAATATACCTCCAATGGCAAACATGTGGCTGATTTTCAGACGCTTCTCCACTCTACCATCCTTCCATGTTGTGTTTCATCATGCTGCAACGAGCGGCACTCATGTAAGCAAGAGAGTATAATACGAACGAGCAGACTGTCGCTACCAGAACAAAGGAGAACACCATGACGCTCTTTCCGTCTCCTCCTCTTCACCAATTGCGCAGGGTATGGTCGTCAAGATCGCCGTTGCTCCTGTTCGCGATCAAGAGTGCACTCGCCGCAGGAGTATCCTGGGAGATTGTCTCAACTCTGTTCGGAGGAGAAGCAGCGGCGCTTGCTGTGGTGTCCGCAGTCATTGTTGTACAAGTCACCAGCTGGCAAACCGTGAGCAAGAGTATCCAGCGTATGCTTGGCGTAATCATTGGTGTGAGCCTTGCAGTACTGGTAGCGCACCTGCTCGGCCTCAACTTCTGGACGATTACGTGCATGATTTTCTTCGCGCAGGTCCTTGGGCTGTTCCTGCAGAACCGTGGTCAGTATCTGGCCACCCAGATCCCTATTAGCGCCGCCCTTGCACTCGTGCTGGGAGCGACGGGCAGCTATCCCCTCTTGCGTGTGCTTGGCACGCTGATTGGTGGTCTCATAGGGACAGCCATAAGCCTCCTTTTCTCTCCTCCCATCTATGTGTTTAAAACACGGGATGCGATAGCTGAGTTGACGGCCAGAGTGGCAGACGCCATACCCAGACTCGCCGCTGCTCTGGCTGTGCAGCTGAGCGGATCCGAGAGCCGCCAGGTCTACACCGCTATTCGGGAAGTAGAGCAACAGGTGTCTGCGACGGAACAGGCCTATTCGCTAGGCGTTGACAGCACGCGCCTGAATCCGTGGGCACGCCGCGCACGCCGCCTCCTCGTTGACTATCCCGACATGCTGCAGGCGCTCGATCGGCTCGTGCGACAGATGCGCCGGATCGCCTATACCATCAATGAGCCTGAAACGGCCTGGACAGAGCTTGCGCAGAAACAGGAGTGGGCACTTGAGTATGCCCGGTTGCTAGAAGAGATGGGAAGTACCCTGCGATCGATGGCGGCCTACATCCACTCGTCTGCCACACTCCAGAGGAATGACCTTCCTGACAGAGAAACCCTCAGGACCCAGGTGGAACACGCGCAACAGCAACTCCGTAGCTGGCAGGAACAACTGGCGCAAGATGCACAGCAGAACGAAGCACAAACAGTGAACGCCGCGAGTTCTCCATCCATCAGCATTGGTTCCCGTATTGCCATTCGTGGTGCGATCCTTACCGACCTACGCCGTATGCTTGATGAAGTGCATGATATGGTTGCGATGATATCTCATCCTTCTCTGCAGGAACAGACTGAAGAAAGATCAAAAAGATAACTTGTGACGAGCATGCTTCAGCAAGCCAAAAGAAGAGCATTGGTGTTTCAGGCTCTCGCAGGTGAATGAGTGAACTCTCCCTTGAGAGAGCTATGGCCGGGGAAATCGCCAGTATATGGGAGAGTGGTACAATACAACAAAAGCGATGGGGAGATCATAACTATGGCAAGAAGAGATGCCTTTCGTCAGTTCCTGACTAATCTCGATCAACCTATGCCACTTCCAGAGAAAGTGCGGAAGCTCACAGGCAACCTCTGGAGACGGGTGGCGTTGCGCCAGATGTGTTGCGGGCACCCTGGCGAACCAGGCTGCTGAATGGGGAGCGCACCGTCCGGTACGGATGGTCATCACCACCCTCATGATGAGCAGCATCATCACTGATACGTTCTGGTTGCTGGTGTTCCGATCCTGGCATCCTTTTCGTGCGTGGAGACTGTGTTTCCCTGAATCAGAGACGTTTGCGCACCATTGTTGAACGGGAATGTGGTAGACTGACAGGCGTGTAGTGGTTCCTTGACGGCTCAGCAACAACATCACCGGAGCAGCAGAAATGAGAAGAGATGGACAAGCCGAACATCGTGGTCACCTTCAATGCCACACCAGAGCAGCAAGCGCTCTTGCTTGATGTGCTGAGAGGTGTTGCTTCGCTCACCTTTCTCACAGAACTCGCACCCACTCAACGGGTGCAAGCACTGGAGGAGGCCACGATCCTCCTTTCGTGGAACTTCCCACGAGAGATCCAGCCCCAGGACTATCCACACTTGCGGCGGGTCTTGTTCATCCAACTGCTGTCTGCTGGTGCCGACCACATACCGTTTGCCGACCTGCCTCTGCGCATCCTTGTCGCCAGCAACCCTGGAGCGTACGCCGCCCCCATGGCTGAACATGTCCTGGCGATGACGCTCGCGCTCGCCAAGCATCTGCTCGTGCAGCAGCAGAAACTCAAGGAGGGCGAGTTCGATCAATTCACCCCAAACCGCATGCTCTCCGGGATGACGGCGGGCATTCTCGGCTATGGAGGGATTGGGCGCGCTACGGCCCGGTTTATGCGTGCATTTGGCATGCGTATCTACGCCATCAATACCAGTGGGGCCAGTTCTGAGCCAGCGGACTTTCTGGGTACGCTACACGATCTCGAGCGAGTGCTACGTGAGAGCGATGTGGTGGTGATCTCTCTTCCCCTCACCAGGGCAACCAGGGGACTCATCGGGGAACAGGAGCTTGGGTGGATGAAGTCTGACGCGATCCTGGTGAATGTCGCCCGGGGCGCGCTTCTCAACGAAGAGGCTCTTTACACGCATGTGAAGAGCCATCCCAACTTTCTGCTCGGCATTGATGCCTGGTGGACCGAACCATTTCTGGCTGGGCAGTTCCGCATGGAGTACCCCTTTCTCGAATTGCCCAATGTGCTGGGCTCCCCGCACAATTCAGGAGTGGTTCCCGGCGTCCTGATGGGTGCGACACGGCAGGCAGCAGAAAACGTCAAGCGCTTCCTCAATGGGGAGCAGGTGGTGGGGATAGCACGGCGTGAAGATTACCTGTAAATGGTAGAGGATTCTAAGGGGTAGTCATTGCCGTAACATGTCGTATAGAGCTCTGTTTGTGTCTATCCGACAGGTAGAAGAGCAACGGATGAGGCTATAGGAAGATTTTACACCTGGCTTAGTGTGATTGGAACCATAACCTTGCAGTTACTGCAAATTTATGGTTCCAATCACACATAGGGCTCGAAGCAAAAACTCGGACTGCCGAAGGGGGGACTCGCTAGTGCTTGTTTGCTATCGTTTACTGACGTCCTCCACGTGCTTCTTTCCTCGCGTTGTTGTCCGCCAGGGTGTGTGGTTGTTTGCTGTTATCCCCCGGCTTTGCTTTCAGGTTTTGCTGTCAAGCTGAACCTGGATCGTGTCATCAGTTCCCTCTCCTCACAGCCCCACGGCGGCTAATTCTTCCTTGAAAGCACGCAGGTTGCGGTTCTGCTCACGCAATGCCGTAATGTAGCTCGTCCATGCCTCGCCCTCGCCGAGCTTCTCGTACAAGACGCGCATCTTTGCGAGGTACTTGCAGGCTTCCTGGTAGTTCTGACGGCCTCGCTGTGCAATCAGTCGTTCGGCATGCTGTCGGTACAGCTCTATTGCCTCACGCGGTCGCGTCTCTTCGGCTACCCTGGCGACCTCAAGGGCAATGTTGCCGTATCCGTAGTAGCTGGAGCCATACGTATAGGTGTAGCCATAGCTGTCCTTCTTAGCGGTTTTCCTCAGCAGTTCCAAGGCGCGGTCGATGTCGCCTTCGTCCAGAGCGATTTGGATCAAGAGCGGAGTGTTCTGTGCCTGCTCCAGGAAAGCGAGCACCTCCGGCCGTAGTGTCTCCCAGCGACCAAGTTGCCTGGCGAGATCACGTAGCTCCTGGTAGTGCTTGAGAAAGGGTTGCGTGTGGAACAACGTTTCAGTTACCTCCAATTCGGCGGCAGAGTTGTCCCGCGTCCGGTAGTATTTTTGGATCCATGCCAGGACGCGCCAGTCTGGTTTCTCTTCCTCCGCTCGTCCCGGCTGACTGCGCAGCAAGAGACGCGCAGCTTCGTTGGCGGGACGGATAGGTACCGAGATGCGTGCTCTCATCAGGTGTTCAGCCTCGGCATCCTGTCCATGCCCAACGAAGAGGTCGATCAATCCCAGGAGCGTCGTATCGTCAATCTGTTGCGCTTCTCTGGCGGCTTCGTCGATGCGCCCGGTCTCGCGGCAGATGTGCAGGTAGGTTTCATCGTCGAGACTCACTTGCTGCAGGTCCAGCCAGAACTTGCCATACGCCTGGCGCTCCGAGCCAGTGATCTCTTGCTCTTCGTCGGCCAGTGCCTCGCGAATCCACTCTACGATCGTGTGTCGTTCCAGTGGCGTGGCG
>JBKPBA010000148.1:0-8953 GCA_046726675.1 Chloroflexota bacterium | reverse complement strand
CCGATTAGTTCTACCAAGTCAATGATTGGACACACGATTGGAGCAGCGGGAGCTATTGAGGCAGTAGCATCCATTATGAGCATTTTGACGGGGGTAATACCGCCAACGATCAATCTACATCATCCCGATCCTGAATGTGACTTGGACTATGTGCCCAATAGGGCGCGGGAAACAACAGTAAACATCGCGATGTCGAACTCTATGGGCTTTGGTGGTCATAATGCCTGTTTAATTTTCAAACGTTTTTATGAGTAGAGAGAGAACCAGGGTCAGTAAGATGCAAACTTGAATAGAGAAACTCAGAAAGGTGATAACACTATCCTAAATTTACGCTATAGGCATTCTGTCCTTGCACTACCTGTAGTAAAAAAGCAAAGTTCAGCGACTGCAAGCCCGCTGGTCCTATATAGACTACTCGACCAGCGACACCATGAGCACCAGCATTAAAACTACGGGGCAAAGTATTATCAATCGGCGGGGTGTTATAACCGTTAATGATGAGGCGAATATAATCGAAACCGAAGCCTGGGGAGACCGTCACTCCATTGTTATTGTCAACGGCAAAATTGAGCACATAGAATTGTTGCCCTATTTTAGCCTGGGAACCTCGAAAAGCATAGAGAACACTCACACTTGTAAGATGATAGACAAGTGTATTGCCTGAGAAGTTATACCAGATGGTCAAAGATTGGGGGGATGTTTTCCCAGCAAAATGGTTGGGATCGAAAGGACCACTGAAAGGAATGATGAGAGGCGTTTCACCTAGCGCCAGGGAACCCAGTTGTAGTCTCAAAGTGGATAGTTTTACTCCATTGGTTACTGGGAAATCGATCCATCCGACCTCGCTAGTACCTGGCTTTGGACCAGTAGAAAGATGTACATTGGTTGGGGCAATCGGTTTCGAACCAACGACAAGCAGACGGGCAACATCATAATAGATCACGGAGACCTGGTCGGTGGACTTATTTGTAACATGCAGATTTACACGCACCAGCGCAGGCCCAGTTTGAATAGGATCATTTGGAAAAGTAGTAGCATATTGTGCATTCAAGACGGTAAAAGATAAACCTGCATATGTTCCGGTTCGTTCTACTTGAAATGTAGTAATTGCGGGTTTAGTATTGCCTGCTCCCAGAGTGACATGTACATTTTTTAACCATTGCCAGGTAACATAGCTAACACCCCCAAGAATGATTACGCCGATTATAAGCATACTTGTAATCCACAACCAGAGTTTAGATGATGGGGAGTTTCGAGGCGGATATAAAAGTCTTTTTGCAGAAGTATTGCTAATTGAACGCATCTCTGATGAAGTGATTAAAGATTTTTTGCCCATAATCATATTCCCCTGTTATATGTTAAGAGTGATCAATCGCTTCCCCCATTGTTTATTATAGTAAGATTCGCGATTCTTGACACCCTATTTGCACGCGTGTTAGCATACCATAGGCTATCAAGCATAACTACCCGCCCGCTGGGCGCTCATATTCAGGGTAAGGCAAGCCTTACTCATACATTATAAGACATATTTTAAGGAGCAAAAGTCCCGTGAAAATTCACGAATATCAGGCCAAGGACATTCTGGCACGCTATGGGATCCCGATACAGCCTGGACGAGTAGCGTTTACGCCGGAAGAGGCCGAAGAAATTGCCCGCGAAATAGGCGGGCCTGTAGTAATTAAAGCCCAGGTCTATGTTGGTGGACGTGGCAAGGCGGGTGGCATTCAATTTGGTGATACTCCTGAAGAGGCCCGAGCAGCAGCAGCGAAAGTACTAGGCATGGATATCAAGGGGTTAACCGTTGAGAAGGTGCTGGTAGTCTCAAAACTGGACATCAAAGAGGAGTATTACCTGGGTATCATCCTCGACCGTAAATCGCAAGCCCCCGTCGTGATGGTCTCTAAAGCAGGCGGAATTGACATCGAAGAAGTTGCAGCTACTACACCCGAAAAGATTATCAAGCAGCCAATCGATATGCGCTGGGGCCTGCGTCCCTTCGAGGCTCGCAACATCCTGGAACGCGCAGGATTACCTCACCAGGTAATCGCAAAAGGCGGCGCAATCCTCACAGCGCTCGCCAAAGCTTTTATTGAAAGCGATGCGAGCCTGGCAGAAATTAATCCTCTCGCTCTGACCGCTGACGGACAGGTGCAGGCGGCAGATGCCAAAATCCTGATCGACGATAATGGACTTTTCCGCCAGAAGGAATATGCTTCCTGGGCAGAAACGGAAGAATCCAACCCGCTTGAATTCGAAGCCAAACAGGAAGGCCTGACATACGTGAAACTTGATGGCGATATCGGCATTATTGGCAATGGCGCTGGACTCGTCATGACAACACTCGACATGGTTGCGCGTGTCGGTGGTAAGCCTGCTAACTTCCTCGATATTGGCGGCGGAGCGAAGGCCGAAATCATGCGCAAAGCATTGACGTTTGTAGCTCGTGATCCACAGGTTAAGGGCATTCTAGTCAACATCTTTGGTGGCATCACGCGAGGCGAAGAAGTTGCAAAAGGCGTAATTATGGCCCAGGCCGATCTGCCCAAAGGCATTCCAATCGTCGTTCGTCTCTCCGGCACAGGCGCGGAAGAGGGCAAAGAACTGCTGAAACAACACGCGGGACTTGACTGGGGTAAAGATATGCGTGAAGCTGCCCAAAAGATAGTGGCCACTGTAGGATAAATGGAATAGAGGACAAGAGCATGAGTATTTTGCTTGACAACACAACACGAGTTATCGTACAAGGAATAACCGGCCGCGAAGGACAATTCCACACACGCAACATGATAGCCGCAGGCACTAACCTGGTTGGTGGAGTAACCCCAGGCAAGGGTGGAACAACCATAGAAGGTTTGCCCGTTTTCGACACTGTTGAAGAAGCCATAAATGCTACAGGAGCCACCGCAACCTGCATCTTCGTACCACCGGCTGGCGCTGCCGACGCTATTATGGAAGCCGCAAGTGCCGGTATCGAGCTGATTGTATGCATTACCGAAGGTATACCCGTTATTGACATGACCCGCGCCATGCTCGTGGTACACGAATACGGGGCACGTTTGATCGGCCCAAACTGCCCAGGTATGTGTACACCGGGTCATGGTAAGATTGGCATCATCCCTTACCAGATATTTACACCTGGCCCCATAGGCTTCATTTCACGCTCCGGCACACTTACCTACGAGGTCGTTGCCTTACTGACCGAGGCAGGCCTTGGTCAATCCACGTGTATAGGCATCGGTGGCGACCCCATTATTGGCTCAACATTCGTAGATTACCTGAAATTGTTCGAAGAGGACCCGCATACGAAGCTTGTAGTCATGTGTGGAGAAATCGGTGGCAGCGACGAGGAAGACGCAGCCGAGTACATCAAGTCCATGAGCAAACCAGTTGTTGCCTTTATTTCGGGACGCACAGCGCCTCCAGGAAAGCGCATGGGACACGCTGGCGCCATTATTTCCGGTAATACCGGCACGGCCCAGGGCAAAGTCGCAGCACTGCAGGCCGCAAGAGTCCCTGTAGCCGATACCATTTTCGACATTCCTGGCATGGTTAAAGAGGCACTAACACGAGCATGACAACTGCCCTGATTTATGACCCCATTTTTTTAGAGCACCTCACGCCAGAGAATCACCCCGACAGGCCTGAGCGTTTGAAGAAAGCAATGGATGTGCTGCAAGCCTTGAACTGGTTAGAGCGCGAAGGCCTGGTTCAGCTTACGCCACGTGCCGCGACAGAGGATGAACTGGCCACAGTACACGAGCGTGAATATATCCAGAAAGTAAAGGCAGCAGCGCACAAAGTTGCCAGGGAACAAGACTCTGGCGGACGTAAAACACGCTTCTTTGCCACCGACACCTTCGTCTCTGCACGCTCATACGAAGCGGCTATCAAGGCTGCGGGCGCTCCATTGACAGCCATCGATGCTATGCTAAATGGAGAGATCGACAATGCATACTGCCTGGTACGCCCCCCTGGTCATCACGCAGTGGCTGAGTCGGCCATGGGTTTCTGCTTGTTTAATAACGTGGCAGTCGCCGCGCGTTACGCAATCGATAAGCACGGGTTAGAACGTGTGATGATCATCGACTACGATGTACACCACGGGAATGCTACCCAGGAAATGTTTTATGATGACCCACATGTACTCTATTTTTCGATTCACCAGTCACCATTTTATCCCGGAACAGGCCTTTCTGACGAGTGTGGTGCAGGAGCAGGACTCGGTACAACCATAAATGTACCGTTACCCGCAACGACAGGCTACGAGACGTATGAACCTGTTTTTCGGCAGGTGATGGCACCTGCCGCTGATCGTTTTGATCCACAATTGATCCTTGTTTCCGCTGGCTTCGATGCCCATTGGAAGGACCCGCTGGGTGGCATGTACCTCTCAACAGCCGGTTTCGCCAAACTCACAGGCATCATCATCGAACTGGCCCAAACCCTATGTAATGGTCGATTAGTTTTCGTTCAGGAAGGCGGGTATGATCTGCTTGCGATGGCTGGATGTGTAGCAACCTGCATAAATCTGCTGCTGGGTGACGATGCCGCGGTAGATAGCCTGGGACAGGCCCCCACCATCAAGTATCGCATCAATACCGATGTGCTGATTGCCGAACTGCGTCGCATCCACAAGTTGACAGGCTATCGTATGCGCAGTGCGCCAAAACCTGATATTGAGCGATTACGACGCGAGATCAAAGGGCCGGATGCGTGAATACACCGGACGACCCTGAGCAGCCGGGCGGCCGCGAGGGTCGCCCCCACATTTCAGGGGAACCCTATCAAAACGAAAGAGGAAGATGCTTTCTAACTCTGTCAATATACGCTTATTGAGCGGCGACGACCTACCACTTATCCAGCGCTTGCTCAATACCTCTGAATACATTTACCAGCGGTTCACGCTGGAAGAATTACCAATGCTGCTCAAGCATTATCCAGCAGTAGGTATGTTCAACGGCGATTCGATGCGTGGATTTTTGCTTTCGCAGACGGTGAATCCTCCTGCAGCATGGATCGGCGGTTTTGGTGTGAGTTGGACAGAGAGTCGCGAGTACATTTCTCTACTGGAAATGCTTTTAGAACAACTGACGAAGCACTTAATCAAAAGAGGCGTGCGTTATCTGTACTACTCAGGTAACGATATGCAGAATGATTGGCTGCGCGATATACTGTTGGTGCGGGGCTTTGCTCTTCATCGCCTGCTTTACGCCTACGATAAGTATGACTACAGCGTTCCCTCGGCAGGAAACCCCGATGTAAAGCTGCGACCTGTCGACAAACGAGATATACCGGCACTGCTTGCCATCGAGGAGGCGTGCTTCCAGGATTTCTGGCGTTACGATGCGCTTTCTTTCGAGGATATTGCTGCGACTCATCCTTACTTTGTCGTGGCTGAGCTGAACGGCAAAGTTGTTGGCTATCAATTTAATGCGCTTGAGGATGAATTTGGCTATCTTGTACGCATTGCTGTCCATCCATCTGTGAACGGCCAGGGGGTCGGTGTGCGCTTGATGAGTGAGGCTATAGCTTTCTTTCAACAAGCACATGTCTTACGTATTATGCTCAATACACAGGATGATAACGTACGAGCGCACCGGCTTTACGAATGGTTTGGGTTTGTACGTATCAACCAGGTGGGATTTGTATTGCGCAAACCCCTCTGATTATTGCCAGCCGACCAGGCGCCAGACATCTAGAGGTTCAGTTTTATTCTTCACGGTTAGCGGTGGAAGTTTTGTCACCCGAACATGCTGGCGCACTCGTGTGAATGTTGAGTGATTCAGCATGATATTATTGTCCTTCGCTTCTTGCTGGAGGCGCGCTGCCACGTTGACCACATCTCCAATGGCCGTGTAGTTTTGGATACGATCGCGCGAACCGATATTTCCCACCATCGCCTCGCCGGTATTCACACCTATTCCAAACGAGTAAAGCGAGTCCTGCGGCTGAGTACGTTGATATTCCAAAATGGCCAGGCGCATCTTCCAGGCCGCCCGTACTGCACGCAATACATGATCTTCCTGGGGCAAAGGTGCATTGAAAATTGCCATCAGCGCATCTCCCCAGAATCCGGTTACGGTGCCTTCTTCATCCCAGATCTCTTTGACCATAATTTCCAGGTAGGTATTGAGCAAGTTCATCACTTCTTGGGAAGATTTACGTTCGTTCAGGCTGGTAAAGTTCCGAAAATCGGCAGCGATGACCGAAATTTCTTTGGTTTCCCCACCCAGGTTCAAGGCGTTCGGATTCTCTATGAGTTGTTGTACCACATTGGGATGAACAAAACGTCCAAAAATACGACGTATATCCTTAGCTTTAGCTTCGGCACGCTTGAGTTCGGTACGGTCATCTATGACGAGCGCCATACCTATCGGCGCATTCTGTGTGTTTTCGCGCAATGAAGAGACATAGAACGTCAAATTGACCCGGCCTCGTCCCGCAATTTCACATTCAACGGTATCAGGCACAATGGTGCCATGGCTATGCTGCACGCCGGTATTCTGGAGGAGTTCGATTAAGCCAACTTGCGGCAAAGAGCGAAAGACTTCCTGATAATGCTTGCCGACTGCCGAAAGCGGATTGATGTGCAGGATCATACCTGCCGCATCATTAAATTTGGTAATGATTCCAGATGAGTCGGTGGTAATCACGCCATTGGCGATAGAGGCGAAGATGTTATCCATATAGTGTTTGTCTTCTTCGACCGTTCGCAAGGCTACGTTGAGATCGGCGAACAGACGGGCATTGTCAATGGCAATCGCCGCTTGATGGCAGAAGGCCAGCAGGAGATCGCGGTGCTTCGCGCTGAACAGGTTTGCGTTGATGCGGCTATCGACATACACCGCTCCGATACAGTGATCGCGCACGACGAGCGGGACACACATGATTGAGCGAATGCCAAAGGCCATGATACTCTCCTGCCCCTTTAATGCCTCATCGATCTGCGCATCATCCGTGAGCAGAGGATCCCTGGTTCTTACCACACGCTCAACTGTGCTGCGACTGATTTTGAACTCACTGAGATCGATCGTCCTTTTTTGCTTATCACGTGCTATCTTAAATTCAAGCGTATTGGTGACCGGGTTGAGCAATACGAGGAAGCCACGCTCTGCTTTTACCACGTCGATTACTTCATCCATAACCAGGAGCAACACTTTGTCGAACTCAAGCGTCGAGTTGAGGACTCTAGCAATTTCGTAGAGAGTCTCCAATTCGTTACGCTGGCGTTGCAGGTTGTAAATGCTTGTGTTGAGGGCTTCACGTTCGCGCTCAAAATTACCCGTTGGAGAAGAGAGTGGACGCGAGGGTGAAGGAGGAAGAGACGCCCGCGCCTGCTCTAATTGTTCTCGTAATGAGTTTATTACGCGCTGCCCGGCTTGACTAAGCCGACCTAATTCCAGGTCAGCAGTGCGACAGACGCGCAAAGAGTCACTGAGCAATCGGACACGGTCATCACTTGCCTGTCCTACATAGGTGCCTTCGACAGCCACTTCCAACTTACGTGTATGTTCATGAAGTATGCGCGAGATACGCATAAGGGCGTCGCCTAGCGAGCGCAAATCATGATCCGCATTCAATCCTGGATCAGGCGTTACAGCCACGTTTTCCTCCGTGCTAGATAGTCCGGCCTACTTTTACTCGTCGCCTGCGGCGGCGAGGGAAAAAAGGATTTTCTGGGGACACCCCAGACCCCGGCAGGGGGCAAAGCCCCCTGCACCCCTGACTTATAATCAGTTCAGAGCACGCATGTCCTAGTATAGACGCTCATGCCCATCCATTATAGCATATGAGAATATCGAGGCGACCAAAAAAGGGCGACCGCAAGGGTTCACCCTGTCAATAATTTACACCCCATGCTCTTTCATATAAGTAGCAAAAGACATGGGAGTAAAGCCGAAATCGCGTTCGACACTATTCAGGTCGGTGATGTTATCAAACGTGAAGAGGGTCATCGCAGCCTTTGTTAGCGGGGGTTTGGATAGTACAGCTTCCATGACTGCTGCTCCTATACCAACTAAAGGTGTGGGAGCTGGTACTTTGATGCGTTGCTTGTGAATAGTTTTTAACAATACATCGATTATCTGAGTAAAGGAGTAGTACGCAGGTCCACCGATGGTGTAGGTTCTGTTTGTGGTATGTGCCGGATCTTCCAATACTTTGACGAGGATAGTGACGACATCTTCCACCCAGATCGGTTGAAACATAGTCTTCCCGCTGCCAATCAGCGGTACAACGGGAGCAGTGCGTATCAGGTCGACCAATCCCTTGATAAAAGGCGCGTTCTTGCCGAATAAAACGGATGGCTGGATAATTGTCCAATCCAGGCCACTTTCCTTGAGCATTTTCTCGGACAGGTAGCGTCCCTGCATATAGCTGCCAGGTCTATCTGGTTTAGTGCCCAGGCCGCTGACTTCAATGATGCGTTTGACACCTGCTTTTTTTGCGGCTTTGATCAGGTTAGCAGTTCCCTGAACATTGGTTTTTTCATACTCATTGCTTGTTGATTGCTTATGGTCAGCAGTCAGGAAAGCAGCGTGAATGATTGTATCAACACCCTGAACCGCAGCGTCAAGAGAATCTGGCGATGTTGTTGCACCCGCCACTAGTTCTACCTTATCGGCAGGTAGCAGACGTTTTGCGCGGTTTATATCACGCACCAGGCAGCGCGGCCTTTCGCCCTTGGCGACAAGGCGAGCGATAAGATGGCGTCCGATATAGCCTGTTGCCCCAGTTATGAGTATCATCGAATCCTCCTCTATTTGATAGCTATACGTATCAATTAGCGTAACGATTCTGCTGGCAGTACAATTTTCACAGTAACACCCTCACCTGGAGAGCTTTTGATGTTCAGACTACCACCAGCGATTGCGAGAAGCGCACTATGGGTGAGCAATCCGCCGCCCGTACCCGTTGTAGCGCTACTGGCGGAGATAATACCGACACCATCATC
>JBKPBA010000147.1:0-3286 GCA_046726675.1 Chloroflexota bacterium | reverse complement strand
CACATGGGGGGATTCCGCATGAACAGCACAATAGCCGGCGCGCCCAGCAGGCGTGAAGCGCTGAATGAGACTCAAGTGTGGCAGGTGTACGCGCGGCGCAAATACGAAGAGCCGCTCCACGAGATTGGCAATGTGATGGCTGACGATGTGGAACTGGCAAAGGTGTATGCGCGCAGCATCTATGATGAGTTCAGTTGGGTTGAGATGGTGATTATACCCCGTGACTCTATTGTCACGGTGATTGAATCATGATGTATGGTGAGAAGGAAGAACGTATGGCTGGTACACATATAGATAATGGGGCTTTATTTGCAGTTCTTTCGTCGTTGGCGGATAACAAGCAGGCTATAGGGCGACGTTACGCGTACTGGTGTAATGGAGCGCCCGCGCTAGAGGCTGCTGTTGCTGCCGCTGCAATGACACAGGATGAACTAGGGCATGCCCGGACACTCTATCCATTGCTCGAAGACTTTACACAGGCTGAGTCAGATCCCAGCCAGGTCGAACCCATGACGCGC
Organism: Chloroflexota bacterium; assembly: GCA_046726675.1. GTDB lineage: Bacteria > Chloroflexota > Ktedonobacteria > Ktedonobacterales > Ktedonobacteraceae > DATMNR01. The sequence goes on along the minus strand of JBKPBA010000147.1, from coordinate 2,768 downwards.
ACCTTGCATTACCATCTTGCCTATCTCGATCATGATTTCCAGGGGTGGTCCGACTTTGTGGCCACCAATTTTTTGTTGGATATGGCTCTAACGACGTTCTTTGCAGCGGCGCAAAATTCTAGCTATGAGCCATTACGCCAGCGCGCTCGTAAAATCGTGCAGGAAGAGCGTATTCATGAAATGCATGCAGATGGCTGGGTGCGCCGTCTTGCCAAAGCTGGAGGAGCCGTGCGTGCAACGCTGGTCGCCTCTCTGTTTCGCCTGTGGGATGAGACGCTCTGCTGGTTTGGCCCCGAAGATGATCCGAATATGCAAAGCCTTTATCGTGAAGGTATCATCGATGCAACACCAGACCAATTGCGTCGTCGCTATCTACAAAAAATAATGCCAACATTAAGCAGTCTGGAAATCGATGTCCCTGTATTCTTTAATATTGACACGAAATGCTGGGAACTTCGCCAGTCACTTTCCTGGAATGCATGGGATAGTGTCACAAGACGGAAATCTGTTGGTTTAACGTAATGGAAAATAATACAGACAAGCAAAGGACAAAGACAAAGGCAAACGTGCAGATTGCCTGCCCTTTTTGCCGTTCGACCGACACTGAACTCTTTTCCTTGTTCGGCCAGCAACTACTGACCGTACAATTTTATTGTAACGCATGTCATACCCGGTTTGAATGTGTCAAAGATGATGACATACTGCATGCTTATGATGTAGCACGAAAGGAAGGCCAACCATGACTACCACCTCAGAACGAACCTTAGTCCAGTATACGGTAACCGAAGGCATAGCTGTGCTTGAGTTAACGAACTTGCCGGCTAATACCTATAGCTATGAGATGATGCGCCAGCTCGATGAGGCTATTTTGCAGGCGCGGTTCGATGAGAACGTGCATGTACTGGTGTTACATGGAGCAGGGGACAAGTTCTTCTGCGCGGGTGCCGATATCGGCATGCTCAATGCGGTGACCCCCACTTTCAAATACTATTTTTGCCTGCATGCCAATGAGACCTTAACGCGCCTGGAACAAACGCCCAAGCTGGTGATTGCAGCCCTCAATGGCCATACCGTCGGTGGCGGCCTGGAGATTGCGCTGGCCTGCGATATCCGCATCGCCCGTCGCAATGCCGGCAAGGTGGGTCTGCCCGAGGTCACGTTAGGCGTCCTGCCTGGTACGGGTGGCACCCAGCGCATGGCGCGTGCGCTGCCCAAAAATAAAGCTATTGAACTGATGACCGAGGGCAAGCTGATCAGCTTTGAAGAGGCGCAGGAGTTGGGGCTGATCAACTACATCTACGAGCCAGGGCACTACTGGGACGAGGTCATGAACTACGCTCGCCAGTTCTGCCCTCCCAACAGAGCATCCAAGACGGTAGGGCGCATCAAGCGTGCGGTGCAATCGGGCGCTGAAGTAGCGTTCTCTGAGAGCCTGACCATTGAGCGCGAGCTCCAGCAACTCTGCTTCCAGAGCGAAGATGCCAAGGAAGGCCTTGCTGCCTACGCCGAGAAACGCAAGGGGAATTTCTCTGGCAAGTAGTTCATCAAAATATCGTATATGCATTGTCGTAGGGGCGCAATTTATTGCGCCCACCAACTAGTATTCAGTAGAAGTAGGTGAAAAATGCGCTTAAAAGTGCTTCTAGAACCGAGTGAAGAAGGTGGCTATACGGTCTATGTTCCATCTTTGCCTGGTTGTATTAGCGAAGGTGAAACTGTCGAGGACGCTTTGACAAACATTCGAGAAGCTATTGAGCTTTATCTCGAGCCTGTTGAAGATGATTGGGTTTTGACTGAGGATGTGGCGGTGGAAGAGGTTGAACTGTGAGCAAAGTGCCAAGCCTGTCCTATGTCCAGATCGTTAGAGCTTTGCAACGAGGTGGATGGGTTGTTGTACGCCAACGAGGTAGCCATATTCGTCTACAAAAGCATCTAAGCCATGAGGTACTAAAAATTACAGTTCCAGCACATCGCCCAGTAAAAAGCTCAACATTATCTCATATCCTCAAACAAGCACAAATGGATCTTGATAAGTTCCTCGAATTGTTATAATACTATCATGGCTATAGAATATGTTTGATAGCTTACAAGAGATAAGATATGTCCAACGTACGTATTCGTCTCCATAATGACATTCTCTGGCTGATTCTGGATCGGCCACCGCTCAACATCCTCTCGATTGAGATGCTCGATCAATTAACAGCCGCTATGCGCAATGCAATCAAGCATCCTCCTCGTTTAGTAGTCATTACAGGTGCGGGTGATCGAGCATTCTGCGCAGGTGTCGATATTCGTGATCATCTCGATGGACGCGAAAAAGAAATGTTGCGTGCTGTTTATGACAACTATGCTGCATTTGAGGAGCTACGATCGCACAATATTCCTACCGTAGCCCTCGTGAAAGGTCATGCGCTCGGCGGCGGCTGTGAATTGGCTGCACTTTGTGATACCGTTGTTGCTCACGAAGATGCAACCTTCGGCTTGCCGGAAATCTCCCTGGGTGTTTTTCCGCCTGTTGCCGCGGTCTATTTTCCTGCACTTATTGGACAGAATGCCACCATGCGATTGATGCTGACGGGCGAAACCATTCCGGCCAAAGAAGCTCTACGTTTAGGACTTGCCCATCAAGTCCTCTCCTCGCACCGCTTTCTCCCCGATGCTGAAGAACTCCTCACGATGCTTGCTACCCAAAAGTGACTCCCTCGTGAGCTACCGACCGCTGATTGAATACTCATATTACATTTTCCAGGCATCTCGATAGTGTGAGC
>JBKPBA010000146.1:0-4664 GCA_046726675.1 Chloroflexota bacterium | reverse complement strand
TCATTTACCGCCATCTCTGCGAGGATCTTGCGATCGACTTCGATGTTGGCAACACGAAGCGCGTGCATCAACGTACTATAGCTCATGCCATGCATGCGGGCAGCTGCATTGATACGTGTGATCCACAGGCGGCGCATATCGCGCTTGCGCTTCTTGCGGTCGCGATACATGTACGCCATTGAGCGCATGACCGATTCATGGGCGGGACGGAAGAGGCGGCTGCGCGTGCCACGCTGGCCTTCCGCCATCTGCAGTATCTTTTTATGCCTCTTGTGAGCGGTTACGCCACGTTTTACTCTTGGCATAGTTTATGTTTCCTCTCCTCGTTATATTAAAAGGCATAGGGAAGCAGACGTTTCAACCGGCGTGTATCAGCGGTAGCCAGAGGAAACCTCTTATCCATCGAACGAACAGCCTCAGGAGATTTGTTGCGGCGCAGGTGGTTGATCGCCACTTTGCGGCGCATAAACTTGCCAGAGCCGGTAATCTTGACCCGCTTGGCCATAGCTTTGTGTGTCTTTAGCTTCTGCTTCATAGTTCTTTCTTTCTAGCTTCAACGGGGCATAATTTTTTACAGGCACATACTGCAAATCTATCCGTCTGAGTGTAAGGCTACAGCACCACACACAAGAATAGGAGAGAGGCAGTGTAGATGTCGATTGAAGACCCTTCAATCGCTAATTGCTCTATCAAAGGCGCAGAGTAGCCTTTTTCAGGAGCCAGACCCCGCTTGCCGCAAGATTATAACATACTCTCACCCGAGACGCAATAGCAGAGATTGCGTCGTTCACACATTGCGGCCATATCTCTCTTCGCCAGCGGGCTTAAATGGCTGGCGTGAGAAGATAGCCTCCCTACTGATTTTATGGCACTTGCATAAATAGATGATCTTATGATAAGCTCTACGCTAGAAAATGCGTAGCCGTATACGACTACGCTGGATTTTGCGCTTTTCAAAAGGAAACAAAACAATGCCCTACGACATGGGAGAATACTACGAGCGGGTCAGCGACTATGACCTGGAATACCACGGGCAGTCAGAGCAGGATGTTCCGTTCTGGCGCGAATTGGTGATGCGCTATACGCCGCAGCGTGTGCTGGAGCTGGCGTGTGGAAGCGGACGTATCGGTATCGAGCTCTTGCATGGTCCCGGAAGTTTTCAGCTGGAAGGACTGGATATCGCGCCTGAGATGCTACGGGCATACCAGCGAAAGCTGGAACAGGAGCCGGAAGCGGTACAAGAACGCGTCACCCTGCATCAAGGGGACATGACGGACTACCATCTTGAGCACAAGGGACAGTTTGACCTGATCTTCCTGCCCTTTAACTCCATCTGCCACCTCTATGAAATCGAGCAGCAGCGCGAACTGCAGCTGCTCTTCCTGGCGAGCGGCTTTGCCATCGAGGCCATCTACGGCAGCTACGACTGGAAACCGTTCGGCAAGGGCACGCGACAGATCGTCGTTGGGCGCAAGCAGCATTAAAGGACGGCCTATAACAGTTGACGCTCTCCCACTTCTAATGCTAAAATATATCCTAGTGAATAGGTCGGATTAATCTAGCAGAATACCGATGAAGCACGACATAGTATCTGTCGATGCGACGAGAAGGGAGAGGCCATGATGTTGCGGGTTTCTACAAAAGGCGAATATGGCGTACGGATCATGGTCGATCTTGCTCGCCACCACGGGGAGCGTCCTCGTTCGCTAACTGACATCTCGCAGGCGGAGATGTTGCCGCTGGCATACCTGGAGCAACTGGTGAAGCTATTGCGCGAGGCTGAACCGCCTCTGGTGGTGAGCACGCGTGGCGCGCACGGCGGTTATAAGCTGAGCAGGGACCCATCGTTGATTACCATGGGTGAGATCGTACGCATCCTGGAAGGGCCCATCGCGCCGATGATCTGCGCCACCGAGGGCGAGATGAGTCAGATCTGCAATTTCCTGGACTCATGCAAAACCAAGTATCTGTGGGCAAAGGTTCGCGACGCCGTGGCAAATACACTTGACTCGATGACACTGGCGGACCTGTTAGCCGAGTCGGCAGAAAGCAAGAACGCACAGTTTATTGCGCTCTCAGATATTCACGTAGGCATAGCGGGGTTTGTGGCGGGTCCCGGGTCGGATAGGCCGTTTCGCAACTAGTGCGGCATGATTCGGGCGGAAGCAGAATCCATCCTACGTTTGCAAAGAAGGCGAAGCGAGTATTCGCCCTTTATTATCATAAGGAAGGTGTCTCGTAATGGGATCAGAACTTGTAATTAAGAATCTTCACGCCAATATTGAGGGAAAACCGATTTTACGTGGCGTCGACCTTGTTGTGCGCCAGGGCGAAATACATGCACTCATGGGGCCGAATGGCTCAGGCAAAAGCACGCTCGCAAATGTAATTATGGGCAACCCCAAGTATGAAGTAACCGATGGGGAGATCTGGTTTAAAGGTGAAAATATCCTGGAATATTCGCCCGATCGCCGCGCGCGCATGCGGCTCTTCCTGGCCTTCCAGTATCCAATGTCGATTCCCGGTGTCAGCGTCGCTAACTTCCTGCGCCGTTCGCTCGAAGCGGTGCGCGAAGGCAACAAGCCTCTTGAGGAGGGCGACAATCCAACCGGTAAAATGAACAAGCGCAAGAGCGTTCCACCTGGAGAGTTCCGCAAACTGCTGCAAGAGAAGATGCGCCTGCTCAAAGTCGATAATAGCTTCATCAATCGCTCGATCAACGATGGTTTCTCCGGCGGCGAGAAGAAACGCGCCGAGATTCTACAGATGGCGCTGCTGGAGCCAGAGATCGCCATGATGGACGAGACGGACTCCGGCCTGGACATCGATGCGCTAAGGATCGTCTCCGACAGCGTCAACGCGCTGACCGGGCCGAACCTGGGCATCCTGCTCATCACCCACTACCAGCGCATGCTCAACTACATCACGCCCGACTTCGTGCACGTCATGTTCAATGGACGCGTCGTCAAGTCCGGCGGCAAAGAGCTGGCCCTGGAGCTTGAGGATCGTGGCTACGAGTGGCTCAGGCCGAGCGAGGAGAACGACGAAGAGAGCAATGAGGAAGGTGCGAGTTCAGCGAGTGAGGTGAGCAATCATGCTTAAGCCGCTGGCAACAGGATTCTCACGCAGCGCCGTCGAGGAACTCTCGCGCCAGAAGGGGGAGCCTGAGTGGATGCTGCAAAAGCGCCTGCATGCCTGGGAGGTCTATGAGAGCACGCCCGCTCATCTGGGGCGGCGCGGCGACCTGGGCACGCATCGCACGGTCTCGAACTTCAAATTCCAGCAGATCAGCCCATACACGCCCGTAGAGAGCAATGGAGTGCTGCCAGCATCTATCGAGCAATCCTTGCAGGAAGCCCTGGTCAACGAGCGTTCGGGCTTGATCATCCAGCAGAACAGCTCGGTCGTTCATAGTGAGCTCAGCGAGGAACTTAAACAGCATGGCGTCATTCTGACCGACCTCGACACAGCGGTACGCGAGTATCCCGAACTTGTCCAGAAGTACTTTATGACCGAGGCCGTTCCCGTTGCAGCCAGCAAGTATACAGCTCTACACGCGGCATTCTGGAGCGGTGGCTTCTTCCTCTATGTCCCGCAAGGCATAGAGATCGAGGCGCCCATCCTGGCGCAGGTCTGGCTTGACGCCGCATCAGCCGCCACATTCTCGCACACCCTGATCATTGCCGATCCACAGAGCAGCGTGCGTTTCGTAGAAGAATACACTTCGAACGTCACGGGCGAGGCATTATTGAGCGATGTCGTCGAGGTATACGCGAAAAACGAGGCCAGCGTCGAGTTCAGCAACCTGCAGGATCTCGATCAGAACACCTGGAACATCACAAACAAGAACGCCATCTACAACAAAGACGGCAACGTCACCTTCGTCATGGCGGACCTGGGGAGCAAAGTCACCCTCTCCACACTTGGACTGGGACTGAAGGGGAATGGGAGCGCGGGCGAGCTCGTCGGCATCTTCTTTACCGACCACGAACAGCGCTACTCCATCAATACGCTCTCGGACCACGCCGCGCTCTCAACCAACGCGGAGACGCTGGTCAAAGGCGTCCTCACCGATCAATCGCGCGTCGAGTTCGACGGCATGATCCGCGTGGAACCAGGAGCGCAGCAGACGGCCTCGTTCCTCTCGGCGCACGGTCTCCTGCTAAGCAAGCAGGCGCGTGGTGAATTTATTCCCGGCCTGGAGATAGCCGCCAACGAAGTAAGCGCCAGTCACGGCGCCACCAGCGGACAGATCGACGAAGAGCAGCTCTTCTATCTGATGGTGCGCGGCATTTCACGCGAAGAGGCCGAGCGCATCATCGTCCAGGGCTTCTTCGAGCCGGTCCTGCAGCGTATCCCGCTCGAAAACCTGCGCATCCGCCTGCGCCGGAGCATCGTGCGCCGTATGCGCGGCGAATACCAGACCGAGGCTGACACCTGGGTCGACGCCCAGGAGCGTTGGGAGATCGAAGGCGTCGATGAGGGAGCCGTCCATCTCGAGGGCAACCCGGCAGACGAAGAGATCAAGCTGACCGAATATTGATCTATACAGGGCGCCGAACGCTTTGGAGACCGCCAGGGTGGGGGCAAGCTCGATCATTACTATAGCTGTCTCTTATACACATCTCCGAGCCCACGAGACATTGATACTGATCTCGTATTCC
>JBKPBA010000145.1:0-4593 GCA_046726675.1 Chloroflexota bacterium | reverse complement strand
TCGGGGCGAAACATACGCCAAGAGGTCGCAGAGGAGCAAAACAAGCCAATTTGTTCTAGAAAGAAGCTTTGTGAATCCTACTTATATAGTAGAAAAGGTGACAGAGGCTATTTCGTATCGAAAGGTAGTTGTGCCAAATATGCTCTAAGAGTGGCTATATCGCTGTGTGTATGTTTCGCCCAAAGAATACAGTGACCCCCATAGGAGTAAACTGCCTAGTTAGAGAAAGGAAATCATCATGGTTGAAGTATCGCATTCGGCGAAAAAAACTATCGTTCTTGTCCACGGTGGATTCGTGGACGGTTCAGGTTGGGAGGGCGTCTATAGGATTTTGAAAAAGGATGGCTACAATGTCGCCATCGTCCAGAATCCGACCCTATCGCTGGCTGACGATGTCGCCGCAACCAAACGCATCATTGACGCGCAGAACGATCCGGTGATTCTCGTAGGTCACTCCTACGGAGGAGCGGTGATCACCGAAGCTGGAAATGATCCCCAGGTCGAAAGACTTGTTTATATCGCAGCCTTTGCCCCCGACAAGGGCGAGTCTGTGTCTACACTTATCCAAGATCCACCGCCTGGAGCGCCTGTGCCTCCGATACTGCCGCCCCAGGATGGCTATCTGTTCCTCGACAAGGCGAAGTTCCCGTCCTCTTTTGCGGCTGATGTCGACGAAGAAAAGGCCGCATTTATGGCCGATTCCCAGGTCCCGTGGGGTGTGGAGGCACTGGGCGGCACGATCAACGAGCCAGCGTGGAAGACCAGGCCGAGTTGGTATCTGGTCGCCACCGACGACAGGATGATTCCTCCACCCGCCCAGCGTTTCATGTCTAATCGCGCAGGTTCGACAGTCGTCGAGGTAGCGGGCAGTCACGCGATCTATGTGTCGCAGCCAAATGCGGTGGCTGCGCTCATCGAAAAAGCCGTAAAAGGAGTTGAGGTGACGGCGAACTAACCTCGGCGAACGCCGCCATCTGGCAGCCCGGCGATGGCGCCACCACGCGGACGATCGCGTGGCAACACAGGCCTCATCGCCGGGCATACATTCGATATGAAGAGGCGCTAGTTCGTATCGACATCCCGTTACTCCAAGGGTATGTCGCCCCAACGAGCGGTTCCAGCCGAGGTCTCCGCTTCGTGGGGCCCCGGCTGAACTAAAGCGACTGGAGAGTACCTCCAGTACCGCCAACGATACGTGTACTTGGAGAGCATTCCAAAGCGAGTGCTGCCACCATGGCTTTCTTCCCCTACGCTGGCTTTCTTGCGAGTTCATCACGCGCAGCATCCAGATTGGAATGCTCTCCCGTGTGGCAAGCTCATTTTCCACCCGATGGGTGCGCTGGCCTTGACAAGAGCGAGAGGGCGCGTCGGTGGGTGACCAGCGATCTGCTCAAAACCAATGGAAAAGTGGCGCTGCCCCTGCAGACGGAGGCTTCCCAAAGTCATTCGATTCCGGAAATTTGTGCAGCCCTCGGTATCTCGCGCGACATTATACCGCTACGTCAAAGAGACGCCATCAACAGAGTAATTACAAAAGAATCAACAGCTTAATTCCAATATTTACATGCACACCTCCTTCAAGAGAAGATCAGAGCTTACGAAGCTTGACCTGCTGAATAGAGTTATCTTTGCCTTTGTAGAGGATGAGATGGGCACGTTCACGCGAGGGGAGGATGTTCTCACGCAAATTGCGGCTGTTAATCTCCTGCCAGATGGAACGGGCGGTGGCAATGGCCTCTTCTGTTGAAAGGTTAGCAAAGCGGGTGAAGTAGGAGGAGGGATCGCGGAAGGCAGTTTGGCATAAGGTCAGGAAGCGCTCGATATACCACTGCTCAATATCAGCCTGCTCAGCATCGAGGTAGATCGTATAGTCGAAAAAGTCGGAAACGAAGAAGCGGTGCCGTTCCCGTAGGTGACCATCTCCGGTCTGGAGTATGTTTAAGCCCTCGACGATGAGGATAGCGGGCTGACGAATCACCCGGACCTGGTCGGGGACAATATCATAGATGAGATGTGAATAGATGGGGACGCTTACTTCGGGGACACCAGACTTGATATCAGCCAGGAAGTGAACCAGACGACGAAGATCGTAGCTTTCGGGAAATCCCTTGCGCTTCATCAGACCGCGTTCTTCGAGAATACGGTTAGGAAAGAGAAAACCGTCAGTGGTTATCAGCTCGACCTTAGGCGAAGAAGGCCAGTTGGAGAGCAGCACCTGGAGCAGGCGGGCGGTCGTGCTCTTGCCGACTGCCACGCTTCCAGCAATGCCAATCATATAGGGGACCTCTGCAGAGGCAGAGCCGAGAAAGGTAGAGGTAACAGTATACAGCTTCTGAATGGCCGCGACGTAGAGCTGGAGCAGGCGAGAGAGCGGGAGATAGATATGCTCCACCTCCTGCAAAGAGATAGGGTCGTTCAGGCTGCGGAGAGCTTTTAAACTTTCCTCGGAGAGCATGAGAGGAGTGTTATCGCGAAGTTGTGCCCACTCTTCGCGCGAAAAGACAAGGTAGCGTGAGAGACGACCATTTTCACGGAGGGAGAGATCCTTCTTTATCATACGATTGAGCATCCAGGTACGTGTAAACAGAGGCAGCAGCAAGCGGACCTGTTGAGCAACTCCCCCTTTCAAAAGTGAGTGAAAAAAGCCCAGACAGAGTTATGCTCTCTCGTGAGAGAAGTGCAGGAACGAGATCGTCTGTGCCTCATTGAGGAAAGTTCTCGCTTTAAAAGCGGGGATATCCCCACGAGTAATTATAGACGAATTTGGTTGCCCAAGCAAGAGATTTCTTGTAGCGATACCGCACGTATCCTTCAAGTATCAATAGCGACTTGAAATTCAATCAGTGCTGGGGCTGGTTGGTATTCATATGAAATGAGGAAGTGAGACAAAAGGGAGAGCTTATTTGAGGCTATCGGCCATCCTCACTACCAGGATCTGTAACCATCCGTGGCGAAGTTTGAATATACAATGACTCAGGAGGTATGAGAACCGGAAACAGGTGGTTGTGAAGGATTATTATTTCCAAAGCCATATCCTCCCCCACCCTGTTGCCCTTGTTGTTGTCCAGGTTGTTGATCAAAAAATCCACCATCTCCACCATTCGTAGAAGGAGAGGTAGCAGGTGTATTATTTGCTGGAGTTGTCTGATTAGATGTAGTTCCGACAGCATGCCCGGCAACCAGGCCACCTAGTAACCCAAAGATTACAATAGAGCCTGCTACCAACCACTTTTTGCACTCATGCACAAATGCTAACGTCTCATCTTTCGATTTACGCGGCGTTACTGGCTTCGCTTGCGCAGAGCAAGCTTGCATAGTAGATTGCATAGCCGCACGCTGTGTAGAAGATGGTGGTACAACTTCAATCCCCTGAGGCATCGTAGGATTAGTTTGCCCTCCATATGGCTGATAAGGTATTGCTGGTTGTCTATATGGATCATTTGCATCAGGATAAAACATTCGTAATAACCTCCAACTTATGCATAGTTAGTTGTGGAAGACAGCATGAATTGTATATTTGCTCATGAATCCTGCCATGTTCCTACTATAGCCGATGTTTATGAGATGCCCATGAAATTTCCATCAGGATTCTGTAAAATTTACTTCAAAAAAGTATCAAATATCATGTATGGAAGAAATCAATAACTCTGCCATAAGAAATATCGCGCAAAATAAGCGGTATGTGAGCGATATTTTCGATAATGGAGAGAACAGCGAGGATTAGTTTTGAGATGATCAGTCGATTGCCTTTCCTGGTGTCGAGATTATCAACCTTGCCTATCGCACACGGAGATACAACGGCCGGATTGAATCGCGATCAGGCGCCTCTTAAATGACGTGTTTTACCCACTGCGCAATATCGTTGATCACCTCTTCAACAACATGCCTCTAATATATTCATTCACCTTTATCCATAATCATCATTGTTGTAGGGTCCTGATAACAGGTCGTCCTATAAGCAGGTAAAGCGAGTAACCACCAACAATAGACGCACTGATAATCACTGTAGACGGACCGCCAATCAAAGCGATCAAAGCCCCCGCTGGAAAATCACCAAGTGGGCGCACTCCCATAATCAATAGGGTATTGAGACTCATTACTCGTCCGCGCATCTGCGGCGGTACCCTGAGCTGCGCAAGTGTAATCACTGTGGCTCCTACCCAATTTTGAGACATTCCAAAAAGCACTAAAGCAAGTAGAGTGAGCCATAGTGAACGACTGAATGCAAACACTAGAAGAGAACCAGTCCAGCAGAAAAGCCCGCTCAGAACTAGCGCCCCCTTATACTTAAAGTCGCCAAGTGAGACTATTGATAATGCTCCGATTAAAGTTCCCAATCCCGAAGCAGAAAAAAGCAGTCCTAACTGAAAAGGACTATGCGGTCTCCACGACCAATAATAAATTCAACAGCGTTCCGAACCGTCCAAAGCTCTACACCAAGCTTTTGCAGTACTTTGGCAGCAACCCCTTCTTCTTCACGTACAAGCCCCAGCAAGAGGTGTTCGGTACCGATATAATTATGTTGGAAGCGCTGTGCTTCTTCCTGAGCAAGGCTTAAAACTTTCCTTGCCCGCTCTGTGAACTTATCAAACC
>JBKPBA010000144.1:0-11169 GCA_046726675.1 Chloroflexota bacterium | reverse complement strand
TGTTAGCGAGGGAGTTAGCAGCTATGTCTATAAGCTTTCACGATGTAGAAAGACTTCAGGCTCTCTACCCTGACCGCCAAATCGAATTGCGAGAAGGAAAACTGATTATTATGAGTCCATCAGATAGTGTCTCCGGCGAAGTTGGAGCCCGATTCAGTATGCTCTTAAGTACCTGGGTGTATACCCATAACTTAGGGCGAGTTCTGGATTCCAGCACAGGTTTTCGTCTGCCTAATGGCGATCTGCTCTCTCCAGATGTCTCGTTTGTCTCACGAGAGCGACTCAAGCACAATCCCCGCACGTATCTATCTGTGATTCCTGAACTGATCGTCGAGATCAAATCGAGCCGAGACCGTCTTCGCGAACTGGAAGAGAAAATCGCTCTTTTTTTAGATCAGGGTGTCCAGGTCGGCCTGCTCATTGATCCTGATACTCATACCGTGAGGGTCTACCTCTCTAGTGGGCTGAGTAAAGATGCGGAAAGCGGAGAAGCCATTCCTCAGGGAACAACACTCCATAATGGAGATAGCCTGACCATCCCTGATCTTTTTCCCGGCTTGGAAATCCCAATTACCAGCCTCTGGCCATCTGTATACGAGTAGCTGTCAATTACCCCATGTCTAAAGACAATGGGCTTGTGTCTAAGCTCCACCGCAACGCTGATAACCTTTTCCGCCACTCATCAGTTGCGAACGCTATCGCTCCTTTGCAAATGGTGGCCTGAAGTGCCAGTGATTGATCCATGATAAGCACATCAGCGTCGTAGCCAGCCTTCAAGCGCCCTTTACGATGCGAAACTTGTGCTGCCAGTGCCGGATTGAGTGTCAACATACCCACAGCTTGCTGAAGTGTGACTTCTGTCATCAGAAGCACATTGCGCAACGCCTGATCCATGGTTAAGACACTACCAGTTAACGTACCATCAGTTAAACGAGCAGCGCCACGAATCACCTTGGCGGACTGACCAGCAAAATCAAACGTGGATTCAGGAGCACCTGCTCCCGCGAGAGCATCGGTGATCACAATGACTCGCTCTGGCCCCAACAACTTTACCAGCGCATTCATTGCTGCTGGATGAACATGCACACCATCCGCGATCAGTTCTCCACGCACCTGTTCAGCTTGAATAGTAGCTGCAAGCGGACCCGGGGCGCGATGAAGCAGTGGACGCATTGCATTGAAGCAATGCGTAACATGCGTTACACCCAGTTTTATCGCCTCCAGCGATTGCTCGTAAGTTGCGTTGGTATGGCCCATGCTTACGGTGACACCTGCATTTACCAGTCGACGAATCATAGCTGAAGCTCCTGGTAGTTCAGGAGCCAGTGTAAGCAGGCGCAGATGACCATCCGTTATTGCAAGCAATTGCTCTGTCTCGGACTCGTCAGGCATGCGAAGCCATGATGGCAGATGTGCTCCCCGCTTTGCCACACTGATATAAGGTCCCTCCAGGTGAATCCCTATAGGCTCGGCACCATTACCCTGTTCATCCAATACTTCGATGGCTGTTCTCAACTGCTCTTCCGGTATTGAGCCAGGTACGCCAATAATGACTATAAGAAATGAGGTAGTTCCTGTTTTTGGTACCCAGCGTGCATAAGCGCGAATTTCGCCTGCATCCGTAGTTTGTAAATTAAAGCCGCCGCCGCCATGAGTATGCACGTCAATGAAACCAGGAACTACTATCATACCTGTTGCATCGATGATATTTTCTTGCTGCTGGTCAGAGTATTCTGGACATTCAACAGCTTGAATATGCGTATCCTCAATGGTTATGGCACCACGAGAAATATCTGTTGTGGCATCTATGAGGTGAGCATCACGTAACGTAAAGCGCATTGATCCTCTTTACCTTCCTTTTCGAACACTTGACAGACACAAAAAAGTATGTGATTATTATAACCAGGTAAAGTGGTATATACAATATACCAATTATACCACCTACTAAACAAGTAACACATTTGAGACAGGAAAGCAAGAGGGTATATGTTCGGACAGATATGCTTTCGATGTGTATTTCATAACAATTGTACAGTGATGTCTCCAGGATAGGTACACAGGATGTGAGTACAACTGAGAAGTTTGAGAGAAATACATGAATGCTATTTACAGAAACAGTCCCTTGCCGCGCTACTATCAGTTGAAAGAAATTTTGCGGGAAAGAACTCGTTCTGGCGAATGGAAGCCAGGCGATCTTATTCCTTCTGAGCGGGAATTGAGCGAAAAGTATGGAATCAGCCGCATGACAGCACGCCAGGCCATCACGGACCTGGTAAATGAGGGGCTATTTTACCGCGAGCAAGGGAAAGGAACCTTCGTAAGCGAGCGTAAAATCACGCAGCAGTTGATACATCTCACCGGGTTCACCGAAGATATCCGGGCTCGCGGACAACGACCCGGCACGAAAGTACTTTCGGCAGAAATGTGCCCGGCTGATGAGGCAACCGCTGAAAAATTGCGCATCGATCCGGGGACACTGATTTTCCGTCTACAACGCTTACGGCTTGCAGACGATGAGCCATTAGCCATTGAATTATCACAGATCAGTTTCAAAGGTTGTGAGAGATTATTAGAAGAAGATTTAGAACAGAATTCACTTTACCGTGTGCTAGAAACGAAATATGGAATATCACTCATGGAAGCTGACCAGGAATTAGAGGCAGGGCTTGCAGGCAACGAAAATGCACAACTTTTGAAAATCTCCGCTAGCAGCCCGGTACTTTTCACGCGCCGTATTAGTTATACAGAACGCAACCAGCCCATCGAGTATGCAAAAGCTGTCTATTGTGGCAACAAATACAACTTCTATACCCACCTGAAACGCGAGGAACTGGCGCCATAATCGACGGGATGTATCGAAAAGCGGGGGCTAATGGGCGGCGCAAGCGTCCCCACCACCCATCCACACCGCTCCCGCCCCTACGCGATCAGGTTGGAGGAATTAAATGAAGAGGGGAATTAGATGGACACATTTATGGAACACACCCTGGGCTTACTGGATACTGAAAAGATCAACCAGGCAACAACTGAAATCGACCGGATGAGTTCCCTTGAAATAGTGCAGGTAATCAACACTGAGGATATGAAGGTAGCTCAGGCTGTCAAGCTAGTATTACCACAGATTGCCAGAGCGATTGAAGAGATAGCCACAAGGCTGCGTCGTAGCGGACGGCTTGTCTATGTTGGAGCAGGTACTTCTGGTCGCCTCGGAGCTTTAGATGCCTCTGAATGCCCTCCAACCTTCAACATTCCATCAGAAATGGTGATCACCTGTATTGCAGGTGGTCCACAAGCATTAGGCCGGGCATACGAGGATCTCGAGGACAGTTGGGAAGCAGGACAAGCCGACGTGGCAACGATTGGTATCTCGGAAGTGGATGTAGTGATCGGCATTACTGCCAGTGGGAGAACACCTTATGCGCGTGGTGCTATTGCCTATGCGAAAGAGCGAGGCGCTTTGACGATTGGTCTGGCCTGTAACGCCAACACTCCACTTGAGCAAGAAGTCGAGATCATGATCGCCCCTTTTGTTGGGCCTGAGGTAATTACCGGCTCAACACGCCTGAAGGCGGGTACGGCACAGAAAATGGTGCTGAATATGCTCAGTACCGGCACAATGATCCTGCTGGGAAAAACCTTTGGCAACCTGATGGTAGATGTGCAGGCGACGAACTACAAGTTGCAACAGCGCGCCCTGTCAATTGTGCGGCATGCTACTGGACTGGACGAAGATACGGCGAGAACGCTCCTGGAGACTTCAGGAGGAGAAGTCAAAACGGCCATTCTAGTAGCACAAGCCAAAATACCGCCGGAACAGGCCAGGGAAAGGCTTGCGGTGCATGGCTATGTTCTCCGAGCCGCATTGGAAGAGGGCCGATGAATCGGCGGTGGGCGCGATTCATCGGCCCCTACAGAGGATCGGATGATGTTTTGAAATGTTATGAACGGACCTGGTATAAAGGTAAGGGGCATAGTTGGATAACTACACTCATGGCATGACGCTGGAAGAGCAGATTGGTCAATTGCTGATGGTTGGCTTCTGGGGAATCACTCCTTCTCCGGAAATTATCGATTTGATTCAACGCTATCATGTTGGGAATATCATCCTGTTTTCACGCAATATCCGCGATACTCAGCAAGTTCTTGAGCTTATACAAAGCTTGCAGAAGATTGCAAAAGAGGCGGGTCAGTGCTATCCATTGCTCATTGCCATTGACCAGGAAAATGGTATCGTGCAGCGGCTTGGGGAGGCGGCGACTATATTTCCAGGCAATATGGCATTGGGAGCTATTGGTTCTGAAGAGATTGCCTACAAGATAGCGAAGGCGACAGGAAACGAACTCAAGGTGCTAGGGATCAATATGAACCTGGCTCCTGTAGTTGATGTTAATAATAATCCAGCCAACCCGGTTATCGGCGTGCGCTCCTTTGGTGAAGATCCACAGCAAGTAGCCCGTCTCGGCGCCGCTATGGTTAAAGGATATCGTACAGCAGGAATTCTTTCTTGCTTAAAACACTTTCCCGGTCATGGAGATACTGCTGTAGATTCGCACCTTTCGCTTCCAGTAATACCCTATGCACTTCAGCGGCTGGAAGCTCTGGAACTTGTACCTTTCAGGAGCGGGATTAAGGCGGGGGCTGAAAGCGTGATGATAGCACATGTCATCTTTCCTACTCTAGCGGAGCAAAATACATTACCCGCCACTCTATCAACTGCGATCGTACAAGGACTGCTTCGCGAACACCTGGACTTCAAGGGAGTCGTTCTCTCTGATTGCATGGAAATGGAGGCCATTTCAGACACGTTCGGCACGGAGCGGGCAGCGGTTATGGCGCTGCAAGCAGGGGTGGACCTTGTGCTGGTATCTCACGAATTCAAACGTCAGAGAGCAAGTATTGAGGCAATTCAGGCAGCAGCGGAGTCCGATGAATATATCACGCAGTCGGTACAACAGGCAGCGGAGCGTGTGTTGTGGCTCAAAGCACACTATCTTTCCTGGAATGATGTACCTACCACAACAACGATTCCTGCTATCGTTGGCTGCGAGAAACATGTACAACTTCAAAACCTGGCTTATGAATTATCCACCACCCTGGTACGAAATGATGATGCGCTCCTGCCTTTGAAGCTGAACTCGGACGAGCGCATCGTGGTACTCTCACCACAAAGAAATACCATGACAATGGTAGAAGATCGCTATTACTCAGATGATCTCCTGGCAGATATCTTACAGCAGTATCACTCTCCTGTGGAACTCGTGCCCGTTGCTCCAGGCCCAGTTGAAGATGCTTGCAAGATGCTTCTGCAAATAACCTGCGAATCTGATATTTTCATCCTCGCCACGGTGAATGCGCATCTGGATGAGCCGCAGGCGGAACTTGTGAGATACCTCGTATCATCTGGGCGGCACATCATTGCCATAGCCGTGCGTAATCCCTACGACCTGCAAGCATTTCCCCAGCTTCGCACGTACCTTTGCGCTTACGAATATTCACGACCGGCCCTTGTCGCTGCCGCATGCATATTGTTTGGCGAGAAACGAGCACTGGGGCATTTACCTGTGAATATTCCAGGTCTATAAACCACATTGTATGTTAACTTCTCCTCTGCTATACTTTGAGAAAGAGGCGATACACAGATATCTCCTGGATTAGCGGAAACAGCATGCGAAGGAAGTGAGGTTGTTGATGTTTACGAAGATGTGATTTTCCCGCTTCAAGATGACAGTACGAGACTATAGCATAGTTATTCAATCAACATTCTCAGATTAGTACAGCGGTATGCCAAAGGAGCCATACGACGATGACAGACCGCATAGGTCAGCAACTTGCGAATTACCGCCTGATCAGCATACTCGGGCAGGGAGGTTTCGCTGATGTCTACCTCGGTGAGCATATCTATCTCAATACCCTGGCTGCAATCAAAGTGCTGCAAATGCGATTGACAGACGAAGATAAACAAAGCTTTCTTGAGGAGGCACGTACCATCGCCCACCTGAAGCATCCCTCTATTGTGCGCATCCTGGAATACGACGTGGTAGATGGCATCCCTTTCCTCGTTATGGAGTACGCCCCGAATGGCACCTTGCGACAATGTCACCCGAAAGGCACGGTTTTGCCTCCAGCCAGTATCGTAACGTATGTGCGGCAAGTTGCTGCTGCTTTACAGTATGCACATGATCGAAAACTCATCCATAGGGATGTGAAACCAGAAAACATGTTGCTCAGTAACAAGAATGCAGTCTTACTCAGTGATTTTGGACTTGCAGTGATTGTCCAGAGTTCCCGTGATCGGCTCCAGACTGTCGCGGGCACTGTAACCTATATGGCACCAGAGCAACTGCAGGGCAGAGCCTCCCCTGCCAGCGATCAATACGCGCTGGCGGCCGTTGTCTATGAATGGTTGAGCGGAGAGCGCCTCTTTTCTGGGTCTTTCATAGAAGTAGCTACACAGCATGTCCTTGTTCCTCCGCCTTCATTACGCGATAAGCTTCCAGAGCTTCCAACAGCTATTGACCATGTAATACAAAAAGCACTGGCTAAAAATCCAGAGCAGCGTTTCGCAAGCGTTTTAGAATTCGCTAGAGCCTTCGAACAGGTATGCCAGGTAGAGGAAGCAAAACAGAACAAAAGTGGATCGGGTCCTTTGGGAAAGCTCTTCACCTGCTACCGCAAACACACTGCTGCCGTGCTAAGCGTTGCATGGTCGCCTGATGGGAAAAAGATTGCCTCGTCCAGTGCTGATAAAACGGTTCATATCTGGAACGCTACCAGCAAAAATCCTGTCTTAATCTACCGCAATCACAGTAAACCTGTAACCGCAGTGGCCTGGTCGCCCGATGGTTCACGTCTGGCTTCTGGCTCCAGGGATACGACGGTACAGGTTTGGAATGTCCAGACCGGGCGTAAGCATATGACCTTTCGAGGCTTCTCGCAAGAGGTGAGCGCTGTAGCCTGGTCACCTGATGGCAAGTATATTGCCGCCGGTTCGTGGGATACCACAATACAGATACGGCAGGCTGAATCAGGAAGCAGACCTTTCACCTATTCAGGCCATAGCAGCCCTGTTCATGCCGTAGCATGGTCTCCTATCATCTCTTCATCTCCCACCGAAGGTGTCTTGCGTATTGCTTCCGCAAGTGGTGCAGCCGCAAACGCTGATGTCGATAACACTGTGCAGATATGGAATGCTCTAACCGGAGACAACCCATTGATCTATGGCGACCATTTCTATTTTGTGAATGCGGTGGCCTGGTCTCCTGATGGTAAGAAGATTGCTTCCGCGAGCGCGGACACCAACGTCCAGGTATGGAATGCGGGAAAAGGCAGCAATGTCCTGACTTATCGCGGACATTCTAACAAGGTGAACGCTGTCGTGTGGTCTCCTAATGGCATGCGCATCGCTTCGGCAGGCGATGACCGAACAGTACAGATATGGGATGCTACCACAGGGGAAACTATCTTCACCTATCAGGGTCACACTAAAGAGGTGAGCAGCGTTGCGTGGTCTCCCAATGGCACACGCATCGCTTCGGCTAGCTATGATGCAACAGTGCATGTCTGGAACGTTGGTTGAGGAGCATCAAGATGGAATACAGGAAACGGATTTTCTCCAGGCCTCGTCTTGGCCAGCAGCTTGGAAACTATCGCCTTGTTCACTTACTGGGACGTGGCAGCTTTGCTGATGTTTACCTTGGCGAACACATACACCTCAACACTCAGGCGGCCATCAAAGTGCTCGATATGCGGCTGACCAACGATGACATGGGGGATTTTCTCAAAGAGGCACGAACTATCGCCCACTTGAAGCATCCTTCTATCATCCAAATACTTGAGTTTGGTGTAGAGAATAATACACCATTTCTGGTCATGGATTACGCCCCCAATGGCACGTTGCGTTCACATTTTCCCAGAGGTAGCCGTTTCTCGCCAGAAGATATTCAGCCCTATGTGATGCAAATTGCTTCCGCTTTGCAATATGCACATGACGAGAGGCTGATTCATCGAGATATCAAACCTGAGAACATGCTTCTAGGAATCAATGACGAGGTTTTACTCGCCGATTTTGGCATTGCTATCGTTGCCCATAGCTCGCGCACTCAAAGTATGCAAGGGGTGGCTGGTACTGTTGCTTATATGGCTCCTGAGCAACTTCGAGGCATGCCAGTCAAGGCAAGCGATCAGTACGCACTTGCAGCCGTTATTTACGAATGGCTGACTGGAAAGAGCCTTTTTCAAGGTTCTTTTGTGGATGTTGCTACCCATCAAATGCAAACTCCTCCACCTTCATTAAGTGAGCAGGTTCCAACTATCTCACCAATGGTTGAGTCAGCAGTACTCAAAGCATTGTCGAAAGACCCTGCTCTGCGCTTTGCGAGTGTGCAGGAATTCGCCGATGTCCTTGCACAAGGTATCAACAATGGAGAACCATATCCTTTACAACCTGGTGAAGTATTATCTTCTTCCACTACTGAACCTCTCCTCTCGATACAAGATGTGAATGTCCTGCCTCTTCAGGAGACAACTATCACCACCTATAACGGGCATGCTGCTGCGGTAAATGCCGTGTCCTGGTCACCAGGCAACAGGCAGGAAGTAGCACTTTACCGCAGTCACATCGCTTCGGGTAGCGATGATGGGACAGTGCAGATCTGGGATGCAATGACCGGGCATAAAATTTCTACCTACCGTGGTCATTCTGGCGGAGTAAGCGCCATAGCCTGGTCCCCCGATGGGAAATGGATCGCTTCGGCGGGAATAGATTGCACAGTACAAGTATGGGCAGCGGATAGCATGCGCAAGGTATGCACGTACACCAGGCATTCCGACAAAGTAACCGCTTTAGCGTGGTCACCTGCCAGGCTCACATCATCCGCAGGACATAGCTTCCTCATCGCTTCTGCAAGTGCTGATAGCACAGTACAGGTCTGGGATGCAGCGACAGGCCATAGGGAGTTCATCTATCGAGGCCATGCACATCCGGTACATGCAGTATCCTGGTCTCCTGACGGGCGATATATTGCCTCGGCAGGAGAAGATATGAAGGTACAGATCTGGAGGGTACCTACCAAGGATATTCCCGCGGGAAAAATACTTCTCACCTCTCAAAGCGCCTCTAATACAATACTCACAATGGCATGGTCCCCTGATGGAAAGTACATCGCTGCTGGAGGGGCCAACCAGATGGTTGAAGTATGGGAAGTTGCCACAGGAGGCACAAAATGTACTTACCACAGACATAAGTTCACGGTAAGCGCTGTATCCTGGTCGCCTGACGGAACACGTATCGCATCGGCAAGTTTTGATAGAACGGTACAAATATGGGATGCCACAACTGGAGAAAATGCCGTCATTTACCCCGGTCATGCTAGCTGGGTATATGCTGTTGCGTGGGCACAGAGTGGACAATACATTGCTTCGGCAAGCAGTGATAAAACGGTGCAGGTGTGGCTGGCAGTGTAATTAGCTCAGAAGTCCATATTATTCACCATGTCAGAAAGCAAAAGAAACTTCGCGCGTATTGTTTGCACCCGCTCTACATCAAAAGGCAGCAGGATGCGAAATCCCTCTTCTATACTCAAGCTATCTAGCTCTTCAGGTATTTTATTTGGTACAGGTAGAGGGCCGGTATCGGTAGGGAAAAATGTACGAAATAGCAGAAAAAGGCGGCTGGTATTGCATATTGCTCTAGCGGTAAAAGACGAGCCTCCGGGGAAGATCAAAGTGAGGAACACATGCTCCAGCAGGGCAGTCATTTCGGGGTTGAGGAAAGAAGAGCCGTTTCCTGGGATAGCGCGCAACTTGCTATGCAAAGGCAAATCCTCGTATGCGGCAAAAACGACGAGACCCAGACCCTCCACAATTTCATCCAGTACGTTTTTCAAACGAGCAATTTTCTTGATTCTACTGTGTAGTAAGAAGTCTTCCTGGTCGAGAGGGTATTCTTTGTGACGCTCAAAAGGAGCAACCACTGCCCCTCTTTGCAGCGCATAGGCAGCGGCTGCAATGGAGATGTTCAGGGTATCAAATAGCCTGGTTTGTAGTCGGATGCGCGAAGCGATACCTGCGAAAGACCCATTATCATCAATACGGGTAGTTGTGCCGTTTCTTGCCAGGTGAAGCAGTGGGAACACATCTCCAAGATGCACGATCTGGGTAGAGTCCCAGGGTGCATCTCTTTCTTCAATCCATCGATTCTGCTTATGTGCCATCTTCTCACGTTCTCTAGAATACATATATATTTTCCTCATAGTCTATCATATCAAGATGGATGTGCCTGTATGATAAAATAGAACCATGCTTAGAACAATAACGGTTACTCGCTATGTCACACCGCTGCGTGAGGGTGGCTCGCTTCCGGCCATCGTTGAGGCTGATGACGATGGCCTTTATGTATTAAAGTTTCGTGGAGCTGGTCAGGGTGTAAAAGCGCTGATCGCCGAGTTAGTGGCGGGAGAAGTTGGTCGTGCCCTGGGACTTCCTGTTCCTGAAATTGTGCTCATGGAACTTGATCCCGTGCTGGGACGTTCTGAGCCTGATTACGATATACGATCTTTGATCAAAGCCAGCGCAGGTTTGAACCTGGCTCTGGATTACTTACCCGGGGCACTCGAATTCAATCCGCTTGATGCGAGCAGACTTGATCCTTTGCTGGCATCCTCAATCGTATGGTTCGATGCCTATGTCACCAATGTGGATCGTACTCCGCGCAATACCAACATGCTTTTCTGGCACAGGCGACTGATGCTCATCGATCATGGATCTTCGCTCTACTTTCATTATAGTACCGGTGATTTTCTCTCGCGTAGCCGCAGCCCGTTTCCTCCTATAAAGGATCATGTATTGCTACCAGTGGCCGGCGCTCTTGAGGAGGCTGATGCTCTCATGACCGAGGCCCTGACGCCAGAAGTGATTCGACAGACGATCAACATGATCCCGGGTAGCTGGCTGAACTCTGACCCATTTTTCACTGATCGTGATGCGCATCGTGAGGCATATCTGGCATACCTGCTTGATCGCCTGGCAGCCTCGCGTTACTTTGTGGAGGAGGCCTTACATGCACGCGCCCAACTCCTATGATTATGCGCTCATCCGGCTTGTGCCCAGCGTCGAACGAGGTGAATGTCTCAATACCGGCGTGATACTTTTTTGCCGTACATTGGGCTTTCT
>JBKPBA010000143.1:0-11796 GCA_046726675.1 Chloroflexota bacterium | reverse complement strand
GGTAAGACCTCAACCTGTTCACCCTTGCGGGTAGCTGTGGAACTCTGCGTCCGTGGCCCCATTGAGTGCCTAGGAGCAGTCACCACTCAGGGCGCGATTTGGTGTGTCATGAATGACTACTTGGTAGCTTTCTTGCAAAGCCACTAAGCAGCAACGATCGGTGAAAAGACGACGTCAACGAAACGGTCACCATTCCACTTCTAAGACCTCAGGAAGGCCAGCAGATCGGCGTTGAACTGCTGCTTGTGCGTGGTCATGAGGCCGTGGGGTGCGCCTGGATAGACCTTCAAGGTTGCGTCCTTGACGAGCTTAGCGGAGAGCAGAGCCGAGTCGGCAATCGGCACGATCTGGTCAGCATCGCCGTGGATGATCAGGGTGGGGATGTCGAAGCGCTTGAGGTCTTCGGTCTGCTCGGTCTCAGAGAAGGCCTTGATGCAGTCGTAGGCTGCCTTGAGGCCGACCTGCATCGACCACAGCCAGAACATGTCCAGCACCCGGTCGGTTGGCACCGTAGAACGGGACGCTCAGATCCTTGTAGTACTGCGAGCGGTCCCCTGCGACGCTCGCACGGAAACCGTCGAAGGCCTCGATGGGCAGCCCGCCCGGATTAGAGGTGGTCTTGAGCATCAACGGCGGTACCGCGCCCACCAGTACGGCTTTCGAGAGGCGCGCGGTGCCGTGGCGGCCAATGTAGCGGGCCACCTCGCCGCCGCCAGTGGAATGGCCGATCAGCACGGCGTTGTGCAGATCGAGCGCGTCGAATAGCGCCGCCAGGTCGTCGGCGTAGTGATCCATGTCGTTGCCTTCCCAGGGCTGGCTGGACCGCCCGTGGCCGCGCCGGTCATGAGCAATGGCGCGATAGCCCTGGGAGGCCACGAAGAACGTCTGGTCGTCCCAGGCGTCGGCATTGAGCGGCCAGCCGTGGCTGAAGACGACGGGCTGGCCTGTGCCCCAGTCTTTGTAGAAGATGGTCGTTCCATCTTGTGTGGTAATGGTGCCTGTACTCATCGGGTGAAATGCTCCTTTCAGGATCAACTACTGTGTCACTCGTTCTCGGCAGTCACACAGCTTTCCAATTCGTCTTTCGGAGAGAGATCATACAGCAAAACCACTCCACTCCCTTCTCTCTCTCATCTCCACAGGCCTCATCCATGAGATGCGAAGCTCAGATGCTGTCTTGCCCTTCCTTCCGAGAACAGGCTAGAAGAATCTGCTGAAGAAGTCAGCCTCCATCAGGTAGGGCGTCCGTCTTCCGCCTTCCAACGGCTCGTCAATCTCTCAATGAGGAACGCAATTTACACGTTTGGGAAAAAGTATACCAGGGGGGAGCGGGTTTTTCCAGGAAATTTTGTACTAGTGCTCAAATGTGGGCACTCGGCGCGAAGAGTGAGCAGCACAACCATTGACCGTTTGAAAAACTGCTCCTCTTCTTGAATGATCTCCTCCCACGGGGGTCAGCAACACCACCTGGGCCAGTTCCCTCGCCCAGGCGGAACGCTCATACAGGCAGCACGGGTGATACAGTGCTCTGGAAGTCGAGATCTATCACCTGGCCATGGGCATGGGGGCGTCGAGGAATGGCGGGATGATTGCAGTCAGCAGATCAATGCGAGCCAGCAGGCTAAATTCCGTGGTGCCCGGAAGGACAGCGAGCTGGGCATTCGAGAGGTTGCCCATCGCGCTGTCCGCCTTGCCGCCGCCGAGCAGTTCAAACAGCTCTACCGCGTGCGCAGGCCGAACGGTGTCTGCATCCCCAATGACGATCAGGGTAGGCGCCTGGATCGCCGCAACGTCCTGTGTCCAGTCGTAGTAGTGCTCCGTGAGCAATTGTCTCATCTTGGCGACCAGCCGCGGCCAGTCTTCGGGTTTGGGCGCTATCCTGACATAGGCTTCGCGCAACTGGGACAAGAAGGGAGCATCTGGATGGAACGACGCCTCGAGCGCTTTCATCTCTGGAAACTCTCCATCACTCTTGAAGGAGACCGAGGCGACCACCAGCTTGCGCACCGCCTCCGAGTGCCGGATAGCGGTTTGCAGCGCGACGCCAGCGCCCACAGAAAAGCCGAAGACGTCGGTACGTTCGAGTCCCAGGTGCGTAATCAGAGCAGCAACGTCGTCTGCCATCTGTTCGTAAGTGAGAGCTCGATCGATGTCGGACGTGTGCCCATGGGCCTGTAGCTCGACGGCGATGACTTGCCTGCTCGAAGCAAGGGACGGGAGAATCTGCCCCATCATGCCGATGGTCATGAGGCCACCAGGAAGCAGAACGAGTGGCATTCCCGTCCCATGGATCTCGTAATACATCTCGAGACCGTTTACCGAAGCATAGGCACCCTTGCCGTCTGTGTTCTTTTCAGTTGGATTCGTTATCATGCTGAGTTCTCCTTAACACTGATTCGTTTCTTCGAGAGAAGAACCTCCATTCGCCAGCGGAAGCGGCTCCAATCCCTCTGGGTCTTTTCGGTCTGTTCTCTCGCATCACCTCGAAGACAACGACGAGGCTGATGTCTTTTGACCACCTTCATTTCAAATACCGTCATCAGGCTGGTATTACAAGCATAGTCGAAAACGGCGTCCTTGTCATCGTGGTACGTACGTAGAACACACAGACAAACACACGTAGTTGGAGGGGGCAGATCAGACGGAGGGAGGGGGAACGCTGGCCATGATCAGAGAAACGCAAGAGAAGAGGATGGGAGCCAGGCAGAGGTCGACTAGCGTTTGGTCAGGCCGCGTTCGATGGCCCAGGCAATCACCTGGGCACGCGAGGAGCAGTCGAGCTTGTGGAAAATATTGCGGATGTGCGTCTCAACGGTGCGCTTGCTTACGACCAGAGCCTGGGCAATCTCGCCATTGGTTTGGCCTTGAGCCAGAAGCCGCGCTACCTCGCGTTCGCGCACAGTCAGGCCTTTGTACTGCGCAGTTTCAAGGAGATGATTTGAGTGAGGCGAGGCGATAGGCCAGAAGGTGGTCAGCGCTGCCTGGGTGAATTGCTCACGCAGCGCTGGCTCGTCAATCGTGGCCGAGAGCTCGGCGATGAGGGTATGTATGGCGAGCAATTCCTGCCGGGCCAGCTTTTCCTGCCCGACGAGGCGATAGGCCCGCCCAAGCAGCCCATGCATGTACCAGAGACGGGCGCGCTCATAGCGCTGCACCGTGCCGCGTTTGGCTTCCTCCAAAACCGGGATCGCCTCCTCTGCGCGTCCCAGCGCGATGAGAGCCTCCCCTTGCAGCTTCAAGAGTTGAGGGATCGGCTGACCGCCCGGGAGCGTGGCTGCGCCTGGAACGGTTTCCCACAGTTCTTGCGCGATCTGCAAGGCCATATCGGGTTGACCCTGTGCCAGGGCCAGCTCGCCCCAGACCAGGCGCCCTGATCGCTCCGCCAGATCATGCGGGCGCTGCTGTCGCGGGAGCACAGCAGTGAGCGCCGCTTCAGCCTGCTCCAACTCGTTTTGGAGCAGATAGACACGAGCGAGAAGGATCGTCGTCTGGATCATCCACCAGGTTGAGCCACCTTCACGTGCCAGCGCCATCCCTGTTTCTAACGCATCTCTGGCGCAGATGGGTTCGAGTTGCAAGAGGTAGGTGACTCCCAGGGTACAATGCGCTGCTGCGGCCCACTGGCGATGTCCGATTTCGGTGGCAATCCTACACGCCTGCTGGGCATGTGCCAGGGCGGAACCAAATTCACCAAATTGGGCGAGAACATAGCCTAGAATAAGCAAAGCCCAGGCCTCGGCTCCTGGAGAAGTGATCTGACGTGACAGGTGTACCGCCTCTGCCGCTTCCTGCACGCACTCATCGCGCGTCCTCAGGGGACTGAAGGTGGTTTCAGACAGGGAGTATCCAGCACGCAGGGAAAGACTCGTAGCGAGACTGGAGATATCCCCTGCGTTCCGAAACAATTCAACAGCCTGCCCAGAGACCTGCACGGCGGTGACCAGGTCTCCAGCAAGACAGTTCGCGGTGCCAAGCAGGTCGAACGTTTCCGCCATTCCCCTGGTATCCTGCTGCGCCTCAAATAGGTGCAGCGCCTGCTGGTGGGCTTGTATGCCCTCTGCGACCCGTCCGGTGTACACGAGCCAATTGCCCAGGCGATTGAGGCTTTTAGCCTGGAGCCTGGGATCGGCCAGCGTCTGGGCAAGATCGAGCGCGCGGTGAAACCATTGGCCCGCCTGGCTGTAGTCGCGGCTGGCCCACAGAAAGCCCAGGTCGAGGAGGCATTGCCACTCCATCCTCGCATCAAGGGTCTGCTGGGCGAGTGCCAGAGCGTGTTGATAATCGGCTCTCGCCAGCTCGAACTCCCCAAGCGTTTCATATGTCTGTCCGCGTGTACGGTAGAGCGGGGGAAGTGGGGGAGTAGCAAGATGGGACACGGCTTTCTCCGCCCGCGTCAAGTGTTCGAGGGCCGAGCGTGGGGCATACAGGGCTAAGGCCCGTTCTCCGGCACGCTGCCCGTATTCCAATGCCTTTGACCAGTCTCCTCCTTCGAAGAAGTGATAGGCCAGTTCCGGCAGGTGCGGGTCCAGGAGAGAGGCGAAGACGTGTTGTTCGACCGTTTCCGCAATCGTTCGATGCAGCGACGTGCGCTCACGCACGAGTAGTTCGCTGTAAATCGCCTGCCGGGTCAGCGCATGACGAAACGCAAAGACCTCTTCGGACTCTTCAACCACGAACTGGGCGGCGATGAGTTCTTTGACGAGGCGCAGCAGATGGGACTCATCGCAGCGCAAAATCTGCTTGAGGAGGGAAAAATCAAAGCGCTGTCCGACCACCGCTGCCAGACGTAACAGCTGCTTTGCCTCTGAACTCAACAAAGCGCTGCGCTGGTAAACCGCATCTCGCACACTCTGGGGGATGCGAGGGCGGGAGAGGTGTGGGCCCAGGAGCAATGTCCGCTCCCAGACTCCATCGCGAGCACGAAGTCCCCCCGTCGCAAGCAGCGATTTGAGCACCTCTTCAATGAAAAAAGGATTCCCGTCGGTGAGGGCGTAGATACTGTCCGCAAGACCAAGCGCGATGGCGCTGTGAGCCGCAAAAATAGCCTGGAGCATCTCATCGACCGCATCGCGTGTGAGGCGCTTGAGCGCAAGTTCCTGGGCAAGACGCTCGCGCTCCAAGGCAGCCAGAAGATGAGTCAGGGCGGGGGAAACTTCATCACTGCGATGGGTAAGCACCAACAGGAAGGGGAGGTTGGAACAAGAGCGCGCCAGGTGCAGAAAGAGGTCCAGGCTCGCTTCATCGCACCAGTGGAGGTCTTCGATGATGAGCAAGACCGGTTGAAGCCGCGCCTGCGTCGCGAAGAAGTGTGAAACCGAGGCGCTCAAGCGCCGCTTCTCCTGTTCAGGATCAGAGGATGGGAAACGTGCTGGAGCAACGAGTTCGGGGTAGAGCTGCGGCAATTCGGGCAAATACTGAGACAGTGCCTGCGCAAGCGATTGCAGGTCAGGTGAGACTGGTGGACGAAGAGAGGGAGCTAGCAACAGTCTGTGGAACAGGTCAAGCAGGGGTGCATAGGGAGCGGAGTGGTTCTCCTGAAAGCAGTTGCCCTGGAGCAGGAAGAAACCTTGATTGGCAGCGTAGGCTTTGACCTCAGCCACCAGACGCGATTTGCCAATGCCCGCCTCCCCGTGCAGGAGGAGAACCTGTTCGCTCCCACCTTTCGTTCCATCAACAAGCAAACGGAGCGCGGTGAGTTCGGCTGTACGTCCCACGATGACGGGGCAAACAATCGGCTGAGTAAGCAGATCCTCCACGTGATTCCCCTTTCATCTTCAACTCGAAGACCTCGTGGACGAGTGCCGCGTGACGCAAATCCAGCCATGTTCCTTGTTCACTGGTTCTGGTCGGCGAACGTTCCGCATTGTGAAATCGACGGCGACGTATCGCACGGTCATTTCGTCCTCCCTTTCCTCGAACAAATTGATCCACAGAAGATGACGAAAGCCCATACATTACCTGCCCAGTAGCAACATCATTCTTGCTGCTTGTAACGCCAAGTCAACCAGCCAGAACGGCAACAATGTCCCCATTGCCAGCGTTCCAAGAGCAGCTATACCCAGCGCTATCCACGTAGTCCAGCCAGCCTTCGCAAGGCTCTGCTCACCTGTCGTCTCAACTGCAACTGTTGCCTTTGGTGTCGCCTTAACAGCTACCGCGGTAGCTGCTCCTTTACTAGCCTCATTCAATTTTGTAGAAATGCGCTTGCCAGGAATAGGTGCCGGTATTGCTGAAACCGTTGTTGGACCAGTTTCCTTCTCCATGAACGTGGCAGCAATAACACGCAGGTAATAATACATACCCAGTACACTTGCGAGCACACCAATAATCATGAGTTCAGGATGGCCGCTCTGCAATGCAGCATAAAATATATAATATTTAGCAGCGAAACCAGCCATAGGAGGGAAGCCTGCTAATGCAAGCATGAAAAATGCCAGGAGACCTGCCAGCACAGGTTGACGATTCCATAAGCCGCGTATCTCGCTCAAATTACTACCTGTATTATCTGCTCGTTCCAGCACAGAGACAACACCAAAGGCTCCCAGGTTCATGAATGTGTAACAGAGCAAGTAAAAGAGAATGGCTGACAGGCCGATAGCGCCACCAGCTACAACACCTATCAGGAGATAGCCTGCGTTCGCAATACTCGAGTATGCCAGCATACGTTTCACGTTGCTTTGCACAAGCGCCATGATGTTTCCACCAATAATTGTCAGAATAGTGATGGCCAGCACAACAACTTCCCAATCTGGTCTGACCAGGGGTAGCATCACATCAAAGACACGCGCGAATGCAATCAACGCGGCAGCCTTGGTACCAACGGACATGAACGCCGTGACGGGGGCTGGCGCACCCTCATAGACATCAGGTGTCCAGGCCTGGAAAGGTACTGCCGAAACTTTGAAGGCGAAACCGACTATCAGCAGGCCCATTCCAATAAGCAGAAGTGTAGGTAGCTGTCCTATCATCGTTGGATTGAGAGAGCGTGTCGTTGGAAAATGACTTGCTAGAAAGCTATATATACCTGCAAATGAAGTATTGCCCGTCGCGCCATAGGTCATGGCAATACCATAGAGTAAAAACGCAGATGCGAACGAGCTGAGCAAGAAATACTTCATACCTGATTCCTGTGAACTGCTGCGCCGTAGCACAAAACCGCTTAATACATAGAGCGCTAGTGAGAGCATTTCCAGGCCCAGGAAAACAGTCAGGAAGCTGGTGGCTGCTGCCAGGATCATCATACCAATAGTTGCAAGTAGCATCAGGGCATAATATTCTCCCTGGTGTACAAGATTCAGGCGTTTCAAATAAAATGGAGAGAGCAGTATTCCGAGAGCGCTCGCGCTCAAGATAATGATATATGCATAAAGTGAGCCTTGATCAGAGCCGATCATCAAATTAAAGGCGGGCAGATGATCTCCGAAAATAAAAAGTATGATCGTTGCGATGATGGAGCCTGTCAATCCTAGAAGGCTCAAGAAGGGCAAAAGTAAGAAGTTTGCGCTGCTTTTTTGATTCTTACCTGGTTGTGGCAGCAGTAAATCGACCATGAGAACCAGCAGCGCAACAACTGCCAGCACCAATTCTGGTGCTATGCGCCCCCAATCGGCCGCGGATGCTGTATATGTGAACGACATAGAAAACCCCCAGGGCTACGATAAAACCATTACTTTAACAAAGCGCTTGTAAAATTTTGTAACGTATTCACTACTGATGGCTCCATCAAAAATGTGATCGAATTTGGATGCAGCCCAATGTAAAAAATTAATAGAAGCAGTGGCGAGAGCAGCATAAACTCGCCTAATTGAATATCAGTCAGTGTACCTTTGCGCATAAGAGAAGCTACTACACCTTCTGTCTGGCGTGGCCCCTCCATCATGCCCAGAAAGAAACGCATCATATACCAGGCAGCGGGCACGATCACAGCCGTGCCTAGTATGCCAAAGACAGCGCTACTGCGGAAGACACCGATTAATGCCAGGAACTCGCCCGCGAAACTGTTTAGTCCTGGCAGACCTAGTGCTGAGAGAGAAGCAATCAGTAAGACAGTTGCCATCACAGGAATACGGGTAGCAAGTCCGCCATAGTCGCTCAAGCGACGCGTTCCTGTACGCGCTTCGATAAAACCTACAATCAGGAACAGCGCAGCAATTGTGATACCATGGTTCACCATTTGAAGGACGGATCCCTCGACACCCTGAATATTGAATGAAAACATACCTAGCATGACGATGCCTAAATGACTGATACTCGCATAAGCAAGTAGGCGTTTCATATCGGTTTGCACTACTGCCAGCAACGCGCAGTAAAGGATGCCAATCACAGCCAGAACTTCGAAAAGTGGAGCAAGCGTATGTGCTGCGCTAGGGAAGAGAGGTATGCAGTAGCGCAGGAAACCAAAAGTTCCTGTCTTTGCCATCGCTCCTGCCAGCATAGCTGTCACTGGAGCTGGTGCTTCACTATAAGCATCTGGCAACCAGCTATGAAAGGGCACAAAAGGCACCTTAACGGCGAAAGCAGCAGCAAACGCCAGAAACAACCAGAACTGAGTAGTAGAATCGAGTTTACCGTTTAATAAGGTTATCAAGTCCAGTGTGTATGGACCTCCAATTAACTGTTGATGGTAGTAGCCCAGGGCAATAATGCCCGCGAGCATCAACAAACTGCCAACGGAAGTGTAAAGTACAAACTTGATAGCCGCATACGTTCGGCGTTCGCCTCCCCAACTTCCAACCAGGAAATAGGCTGGTATCAGCATCAGTTCCCAGAAAATATAGAAAAGGAAGAGGTTGGTGGAAAGAAAAACGCCTAAGATACCACACTCCAAAAGCAACATAAAGGCCATATAATTCTTGACCTTCAGATCAATTCTGAATGATGCCGCGATACATACAACTGTTAGCAAAGCTGTGAGCGCAACAAGTAACAAGCTGATACCGTCGACACCCAGGCCGTAATTGAGAGAGAATCCAGGTGTGGAAATCCAGGTTGCTTGCTCATTTACGTTCGCGAAGAAGGTGCTGGTTGGACTTGAGCCTACGATTGTAGACCCGGCAGCCAGGTTAGCCTGTGAATAGGCGAGCATCAGACCCAGAACGATTAAAAGATCAACCCAGGCAACACTCAGCGCTGTCCAGCGAATTAAATTCAGTCGTTCTTTGGGAAAGAACAAAACAACTATCCCACCTAGCAACGGCAGGTAAGTGACGAGCGATAGCAATGGAAACATACCTCTACCCCCTCACCGCATAGTAAACGATAATCAATAAGACTCCAACCAGAATTGCTAGAGCATAATTGCGCACATATCCTGTTTGGAGTCGGCGCAGTAATCCACTCGCGCCAACGAAAACCTTCCCCACTTCACGACTGCCACCATCAAGCACATCGCGCTCAAGCAGGCGAGTCGCTGTTCGACCAATCCAGAGGGCTGGCTGTATCAGTACCAGGATAAAAAACTCATCAACATAGTACTTATGCAATACCAACTGGTAGAGCGAGTTCTTGTTCTCTTTATAGAAGAAGCCATTCCGATACAAAGCCCAGGCGCCAAAGATACCCAATAGCGCAAACCCGACACTTAATCCTGTTGATAACCACTCAACCGGTAACGTGCCTACGGGAACCTGGACAGGCACGTTTGTCCACGTTGGATTCGTGAAAACAGGATTCAAAAACGTTACCAGGGGATGCCAGGAAGGATCGTTAAACAGCGCCAAGGAACCAATGAAGCCCCCAATTATAGAAAGCACGGCCAGGATAATCATCGGAACCGTCATTACAGGGGGAGATTCATTTATATCGTCATCGCTCCTGGGTTGGTGACCATGACTTATGCCTTCCTCTTCTTCCTCCTCGGCATATTCACTACGTCCAGTACCTCGATAACCACCTTCGAAGATACCAAAGAAAAGTCTGAGCATGTAGAATGCGGTCAATCCCGCTGTAAGAATGCCTATGCTCCAGAGCAGATAGAAAATCAGGCCTCCACCTGAAGTGGCGTAGGCTAATAAGGAACTGAGAATATCATCTTTACTCCAGAAGCCAGCAAGGGGTGGTATTCCGCTAATCGCCAGCGCTCCAATCAAGAATGTCCAGAAGGTTATTTTAAGGCGATAGCGCAATCCCCCCATCTTACGCATATCCTGCTCTCCACCTAGCGAATGGATTACTGCACCTGCGGCCAGGAAAAGCAGTGCTTTGAAGAAAGCATGCTCAATCAGGAGAAAAATACCGCCACTATAATTATGAGCACCCTCGCCCATAAACATATAGCCGAGCTGGCTGATGGTTGAGTAAGCCAGCACTCGTTTAATATCCAACTGAAAAACAGCTATCGAAGCAGCGAAAAGCGCGGTAATACCGCCGGTGATTGCGACCACAATTAGTGCGGTCGGTGATACCTGAAAAAGTGCATTGGCGCGAGCCACAAGATACACACCAGCCGTTACCATCGTCGCTGCATGAATGAGTGCGCTAACAGGTGTTGGGCCTTCCATTGCATCTGGAAGCCACATATACAAAGGCAACTGCGCCGATTTGGCGGTACAAGCGAGAAAGAGCAGCAGGCAGATAATGGTTGTAATTATGGTAGGTAAGCCTCCCGCCGTCACCTGGTTGAAGACTCCTATGGTGCCAGTGCCATCCGTAAAGTAGTTGAGTGTTCCATAATGCTTGAAGATGAGGAAGATGGCAATCATCAAGCCAAAGTCACCGATAACATTGATAACCAGGGCCTTTTGGGCGGCCGCGACAGCAGAGCGTCGTTGATACCAGAAGCCAATTAGCAGAAACGAAGCCAGGCCAACCAGCCCCCAACCTATAAGCAGGAAGAGAAAGTTGTCTGCACTGACCAGCAGTGTCATCGCAAAAATAAAAAAGTTCATATAACAGAAGAAGCGCCAGAAACCTGGATCATCTTCCATATATCCCACCGAATAGATATGAATGAGGAAGCCCACACCTGTAACCACCATCAGCATGATCGCTGAGAGAGGATCGAATAGCAATCCAAAACTAATGGTGAGCGGAGCAGTGCTCACCGTTACACCAGAATTTATCCATGTGTAAAACACTTGATCACTGAAGCGTGCTGATGCCGGTGTTGTACCCAGCATGGAGAAGAAGCTGATGGTGGCAAATACAAAGGCCAAGCCTGAGGCTCCAAGGGCTACTGACTGTATGCCTCTTTGCGACATAACTCGC
Source organism: Chloroflexota bacterium (assembly GCA_046726675.1). Classification (GTDB taxonomy): domain Bacteria; phylum Chloroflexota; class Ktedonobacteria; order Ktedonobacterales; family Ktedonobacteraceae; genus DATMNR01. Next base: position 591 of record JBKPBA010000143.1, on the reverse strand, counting down.
CCGAGCAAGCCCAGGATAATGAATCCAAATAAGGGCATCAAGAGCACCCATAGAGTCAAATTTGTCATAATGAACTAGCCTCGAAGTATGTTCATATCATCAACATCGATATCGCGACGGGTGCGGAAGATAGAGATGATGATAGCCAGGCCAACAACTACTTCTGCTGCTGCCACGGTCAGTACAAGGAAGACGAACATTTGCCCATCTACCGAATTAAGATAATGAGAGAAAGCAATAAACGAAAGGTTAACGGCGTTTAACATCAGTTCGATTGACATAAAAATAATTAATGGATTTCGCCGGATGAGCACGCCCGTCACACCTATTGTGAAAATAATGGCACTTACTATCAAATACCAGGTCAAGTTTAATGACATTTGATTCCTCCAATTACTCCTTGCAGCTTGCCTGACTGCGCAGCAGTAGACGCGACAGCGTCGTTGGCAAGTTGCATAAGAGACATTACTCCTTGCGGCCTAAGACCATCGCACCCAATATCGCCACCACAATCAATAAGCTGGTAACTTCGAAAGGAAATGAGAAACCGTGGAAAAGCGCGAGGCCAAAAGCTTGGGTATCACCCTGTAG
>JBKPBA010000142.1:0-4481 GCA_046726675.1 Chloroflexota bacterium | reverse complement strand
TTCCTGCACCAGGCACACAGCCAACGGTTCGCGTAGAACCTTCCGAGCAGCCCAATATCAAAGTTGTGTACTTTAACAATACCGGCCACCTGATTCGCCGTGTGGCCTTTGAGCAATACATGACACTGGTCCTTGAATTTCTCAACGCACATTGAAAAACAACAGCGTCTCTTTCAAAATTATCAGCTACATCACTCCATCTAATGACGTTTCTTGCTCTTTCGTGAACAAAAGCAAACGCAAGTGACCAGCCTCCCTCGCCTACCTGTTTGACATCTGCAATACTAGAGCCATATTTCTCTTGGAGAAATTGTTCTGTCTCTGCTGGAGATATGCTTAGAGTCTCTGACATACTTGGATTATAAATGATTTTCGTATCCTATGGTAAGAAAGAATGGACGTGGGCGTGCCCATATCCATTCTCTGTAGCTCATAGACTTCTAACTCGCCTCCACCACACTCCAAACCCACTGCTCTTCTTGTTCAGCCAACAACGCCTCCAATTGCTGGGCCTTCACTTCACGGCCCGTACGAGGGGGCAGCGCAGGCAACAACAGTACCAGATCAAAATCGTCATCGGCGGCAATACGATTAAAGCGCTCAAAATCGCAACCCAGGCAACGATGTATGATCACATACTCCTCGTTCGAACGCTGGAAACGACCGATAGGCTCCATCCTGCAACCGCAAGTACTCATCCTGTCTCCTGGTTTCCTGTCATCGACATGAAGCGAATAGAGGCAATAAGGGCAGTGATTACGATGACGCCCTCCGCTGTGAGGCGGGCATACAAAACGACGGCAGTGTTTACACTTAAAAACCTCTTCCGAGGATTGCCTATAACGGGGCTTGCGACGATAGTCTGAGCGATAATCATCATCCTCTTCACTACAGTCTAAACCGTCACTATAGCAAGTCTTCTCATCCAAACGCAGAAGCTTCTTGCCTGATGTTCTCATCGGTACACCTTCTTTTTATCTTCGTTCTATTGTTCGCGCGGTAGTCTTCTCCGACGGCATATGCAACGTGAGAGAAGCAATAAACAAGGACCGATGCTGAACGTATTGCTGTGTTACACATAATAAACCTCAACTTTTTCTATGACATAGATGAAAAGGTGAAACAGCTTTAGCAGCCTGTAAAAATCAGGCACAAAGACACCACGAATCTGCCAAAAACTAAAGCATAAAGGGATTGATCGTAATCGATATGTTGAGGGAGCGCAAGAGGATTGCTGCTATTGAGGGAAGAATGAAGTACTCGCAAAGGCGAGCATAAACATACCCTGAGAACTACTCAGTGTTCAGGTACCACAATCGTTAATTGTAAGAGTAGTAAATTAGCAGCCCATCACGCTCATAGCTGAGAGGACTTGCATTAAAAAGTTACCTTTCCAGAATATTACAATATTGCAGAACTAATACTTCCTTGCGTTCAGATGAGAAAGATGCGGCTGCATCTTTCTAGCTGCGAGAGCAGCGTTTCTGAATGCTTTTGGATATAACTCGAGTATAGTCACCCTATTGCTAAAAGTCAAGGAAATTTTGTACTATTTGGTGTGTTTCATTGACCGCGATTCCCTCGCCTTCGCTCATGAACGCTTCGCTTTTCACCCCATTTTCAGGGTGATCCTCCCACCGGTTATTTTCGCCTTCGAGGACATTCCTGGAAAATAAAGAAGCAACCTGAGACATCCTCATGCCTCTGGTAAAGAAAGAAGAACCCGGCGCGGCAATCTTTAACCGTATCTTCCCCTGATCTTCACCGCTTGATCTCCTCCGCTCTCTATACTGATGGGTGATAATACATTGAGAGTTATCGATGCCGGTAGAAAGGATTGGAGCGCATGAACGAGCAACATGGGCGGGCATTCTCAAGCAGACCCATTCCCAAACGGCCATCTCAAACATCAGAACAGCCACCATCTCTGCCAAAACGATCATCTCTCCGGCCTGTTCCTTCCCTGCCTGAACAGTCGCCAGCCCCTCCAGAGCCTTCTTCCATCCCATCGGACGAGGTGGACAATCGCTCCTTGTTGGCAGAGATGGCAACAATCAAAGATGAGCCTCTTCGACTGAAAGCGTCCTTTGAAAGGAAGAAGCAGGTGAGCCGCTACCCGGCACTGGTCCATCGCGCTGTTTCACAATCCCAGACGCTCTCTCAACCGAACGTCTTGTCTGAAGAGCAGGACATGGCGATCCCCTATTCAGCACTCATCGGTGTCAGACGATCAAGGAAACGCGGCTTGCTCGCCTGGGTCATGCCCTTTCTGCAATGATGGGGGATGCAGGCAGTACAACGACTTCTTCGCTGCCAAAACGGAGGAAGACCATGCCACAACAGCCAGCAGTAGCCTTGACCGGTGAAGAACGTTCGACCTTGGAGACCTTTGTTCATCGGGGCAAAGCTAACGCCCGTATCCTCACTCGAGCGTGGATCCTCCTCAAATCAGCGGACGGGTGGAGTATATCAGCCCCTTCTGCTCCAATAACGGCTCCTCATGCTTTTTGAGATAGAATGGGAGGGACTCTCCCAGGCACGCTGGAAGACTTTTAGCTAGCAGCAGCCTGGGTACTTCCCCTATGCATTTCAGGAAGCGTTGCATTTCTCGGAAGGAGAAGATACGAATGGAGCGACAGCAAGAGAAACAGACCCCTTTAGAGCTTTCTCCGCAAATCGTGACGATGATGACGACGGAGCACTATACCTTGCAATCTGCGCAAGCTCAGGAAGTCTCAGACATCAATGGTCGCATGAGTCTCTTTATTGGGGCCGTGTCGAGCACCTTGATTGCCCTTGCCTTTATTGGGCAGATCTCCCGCCTGGGAACAGCCTTTTTCGTCTTTAGTCTCGTCTTGTTTCCCTCGCTCTTTTTTATGGGCCTGGTCACCTTCGAGCGGGTGATTCAAAGCACCTACGCCGTGATCGTGTATGCTCGCGGCATCAATCGCATTCGCCACCTCTATGTCGAGTATGCGCCACAGATGCAACCCTACTTCATCCTTTCATCGCATGATGATAGCGAAAGTGTCGTAAGTAGCCTGGGGGTACGCGTATCCTGGTGGCAGATCTTCCTCATTGCACCTGGCATACTAGCCGTCATCAACAGTGTGATTGCAGGAGTCTTTGTGGGCTTGCTGCTCTATGCCTTATTCACCTTGCCCTTGCTGGCCTGTACGAGTGCCGGAGTCGTGACATTCCTGGTGAGCGTGGTGATACTTCAACGCTATCATTGGAAACGATTCAAGCAGACGGAGCAAATTCCTGTCCTCTTTCCAAGTGAAGAGCGACGCTAGAAGCCGGAAAAAGGGATCTTCTCGTTTCTGTTCTCTGGTAACTTTCCTTTTTGAAGAACTGCTACTCTAATAAATAAAAGCTAAACGGACTGACCACTAACAGCACGAATGGGATGATCATGTGGTAGACTTCCTGATGTGAGCAGAGAAGGATTGAAAGGAGATTGCACATGGCTGGAACTGAAAACACAGCCGATGATTCGCCGAATGGAGCTAGCAGAGCGCAATCGGAGCAGGATGGGGTGGCCACGTACGTACCATTGACTGAGGAGCAGATCCGAGCTGCCCAGATCGGGGAGCTAGTGCCACTGGCCGGGCCAATCCAAATCGTCGACTACGATCCCGAGTGGCCTCGACTCTACAAGCGCGAGGCAGAGCGAGTCCGGTCCGCGCTCGGCGATCGGGTCCTGTTACTCGAACACGTCGGCTCGACCTCTGTGCCAGGGCTTGCTGCCAAACCAAAAATCGACATGCTGCTCGTGGTCGCGAACTCGGCAGACGAGTTGGCCTACGTCCCAGTCTTGGAGGCTGCCGCCTATGTGTTGCGCATCCGAGAGCCGGACTGGTACGAACACCGCATGTTCAAAGGACCGGACACTAACATCAACCTCCATGTCTTCTCACTTGGCTGTCAGGAGATCGAGCGCATGCTGCTCTTCCGCAACTGGCTGCGAAGCAACGAATCCGATCGTCGGCTGTACGAACGCACCAAGCAGGAGCTTGCTCGCAAGGACTGGAAGTATACGCAGAACTACGCCGATGCCAAGACTGCAGTGGTTGAGGAAATCCTCGCACGAGCACGAGGACATGGTGGGAACATCCCTCCCGACTAGCAATGAATAGAGGAAGAGAAATGTCCTCCAACAAATCTCTTCCATAAAGAATGCCGCTCAAAATGAGCGCTATGTAAGCGGTATTTTCGACAATGAAGAAAAACCTCGATAATAAATAGAAAAGGGCGGGGTTTATCCCCGCCCGGAAAAGCCCTTGCTGATACGACCTGCTATCAAATCACTCCAAAAGTGCTTCTCTCTCAGCGCTCGCTTCAGGAGATGCGACCCTACTTTTGGGATCAGCAACAGTGTGAATGAATTTCTCTCCACACGCGTGGCAAAAGTGGCCTCCTTCATTGTGTAGAGCAATGATAAATCAAAATATTGAATATAGATTGTGATTGTTCAGAGA
>JBKPBA010000141.1:0-8604 GCA_046726675.1 Chloroflexota bacterium | reverse complement strand
AGCAGGTGCTTTCTACCAGATACCGGGGGGCTGCAATCCATCGCGGCCTATTTCAGTGTTGGAAATTCATGGGCAAGCTGATCAACTAGCACCCTACGATGGGAATGCCTATACGGGTATGGCAGCAGTCCAGACGTATTTAAACTTCTGGCTTGTTCATGATCAGTGTAAACCAGCCAGCAAAGTAATCTTCCAGAAGGCGGATGTTACGGCTCTGGAATGGTCTCAATGCGCTAATAGCACTATCATCCAACATTACCGTATTAGTGACGGCGGCCATGTATGGCCAGGCTCAAACCCAACCCTTGGAATAGGCTATAACTCGTACACGATTGACGCCAGTATCGTAATCTGGAATTTCCTGAGCCGATTTTCGAACTAAACAGCAACAAATGTAGTGACGACTCTCGCGTTCACCTGGCCTTGATCGCCAGATTGTGGTAGCAAGTTAAACTAGAGATTTTCCTCTACCATTTCTCGCACAAACGTGGCACAAAATTCCTGTCTATCATCTTGCTTTCGATGCTCCCGATAATCATTGAGCATGTATTTATAGCGGAAATCAACCATCTCAAGTAAATCCGATTCTTCAATCCAGCAAGGCTGCCCTTCAACACTGCCACGCATTTCCCCACCACTCACTTCTGCACAAAAGACAAGCATCAAAGTGCTCATTCTTCCAAAGCTCCTACTGGTTTTTGAATAGCAGGCGACTACATGGTGTAACTTCACTCGCAAACCAGTTTCTTCTTTGAATTCACGTATTGCTGTCTGCGTTGGATGCTCTCGCCAGCGCATAAAGCCACCAGGAAAAACTAGACAACCCTCCGGACGCCGGAGTAGTAAATAACGACCCTGATCTTCAACAATTACAGCGATACAACCTAGTGGGGGTAAGTTTCCAGCGAGGCAAATGTTGAGGATGTTAAAGGAGAAACTCACTAATTTCCCTAATACTTTGTAAAGGAGATGTTTAAGCAATAATACTTTCCACCAATCTATGTTCTCTTTCGTAAAATATATTATACTCTACCACTCATAACTATTGCTCGCTGTTTTTCTTCATTAGCGAAAATATCGCTCACAAACCGCTCATTTTGCGCGATAGTTTTAAGCCCAACTATTGCTTTTTAAGAAAAGCATTTGACGATTATACCCATGAATACAAGGAAATTCAGGCGTTTCACATGTCACTCAAAGCAGGCTACCAAAGAGAAATGGGCGGGATAGCTCGATGTAAAAACGGCCTGACTGGGAAGCCAGACCGTACAAGTTATTGTCCTAACGTATACATTAACGACCGGTGCGCTGTTGAGCCCTACGTACAAGAGCATCAACGGTCACGGCGATCAATAAGACGGCGCCCTCAACCATTTCCGACACATCCGTCCCCTGGCTCAATAGAGCCAGGCCATTGACCAGGCTACCGATGATGAGCGCTCCAAGTACAACCGCCCAGACCGATCCCCGGCCTCCAAAGAGACTGACGCCACCTATTACAGCCGCTGCGATCGCATTAAGTAGCAGCACTGGGTCGATCTGGCTCGCTACCGCAGTACCACGTGAAGCCAGCAGAATACCACCCACAGCAGCAAGCGTTGAGCATAAGGTAAAGCACACCATACGTATACCTACGACATTAATACCCGCACGACGGGCAGCCTCAGCGCTACCACCGACGGCATAAACGTGACGGCCGAATGAGGTTTTCGTCATGATCAGCCAGAACAGTGCTATCAATGCAAAGAGAATTGCCGCCGCATAAGGAACTCCCTGGTAGCTCTGAAAAACTACAACTGCCCCCCCGACGAGTAGTGTAGTTATCACGATTTGCAAAACAACCTGCAGAAGCGACATAGTCCTGAGGCCAGCTCTCTTTCGTCTCACATAGCTGACAATGAGACTAATGGCATACAGCAGGACAGCTATTAGTGGCAAACCGATACCCAGGGAGTTAGGCAGGAAACTCTCAGCACTACCCGCAATAGCAACAATGAAAGGGCTGTTGATGATGAGCGTACTTTGTCCGGCTAGCAGATTGAGCAGAAGTCCTGAATAAAAGATGGACGCAGCCAGTGTTACGATAAAGGAGGGAACACGCAGCACAGCAACAAAGAAACCATTGATGAGACCAACCACAGCACCTGTCAGCAGACCAGCCAGTATAGCTACCACGGCGGGGACCCCATGGCGCTCAGAAAGCACCGCCATAACCACCGAACAGAATACACTGACCGAGGCTATCGACAGATCGATCTCACCTAGCAGCAGTACCATAGTGACACCAAGTCCGAGTATGCCGAAGGTGACAATCTGTCCCACCAGGTTTGAGAGATTCTCAGGGTGCAGAAAAACTCCGTTAGTGACGATTGTGAAGTAGATCACAACTACAATCAGCGTAAACAAGACAGGCACAAAACCAAGATCACCGCGTAGTAATTGGCCAATCGTACGACGAGGCATATACGATGGTACCTCTACAGCAGCAGCTTGAGCTTCAGGGCCGCCAAAAGCAGTCACCTGGGAAGATTCTGATGGCTCAGGAGTATCATTTTTCTCGATAATGTCGCTCATGGATCATTTCCCTCCTACCGAGTCGTTGTCCTGGGTCGTGCCATTCGTCGCCATTAGCTGGCCAAATTCTGCTCCCGTGATCGCTGCTACAATCTGTTCGGGTGTAGTGGTTTTGACATCAAATGTGCCTACCCTCCTGCCAAGGCGCAGGACGATCACTCGATCCACGACCTCAAATACATCTGCCAGATTATGAGAAATGACGACCACAGCTAATCCCTGTTCGCGTAGCCGGCGTATCAAGTTCAGCACCTGTCGAGTCTGAGCTACGCCGAGCGCTGCCGTTGGCTCGTCCAGCAGAACCACCTTCGCCTTGCGCAAGATGGATTTAGCGACAGCAACAGACTGGCGCTGACCACCAGAAAGTGTAGCAACAGTTGTTCGTGTCGAGGGGAGTTTTACATCAAGGGTACGCAGCACATTCAGCGTTTGCTTCTCCATATCGATCTCGTTTAAAGAGCGTAGCAAGGAGCGTTCTTCACGACCTAAATAGAGATTGGCGACAACATCCAGGTTATCGCATAGCGCCAGGTCCTGGTAAACTGTCTCAATGCCTAAGCGGTTTGCAGCCTGTGGATTAGGTATTTGAACCTGTTTGCCTTCTAGAAATATTTCGCCTTCGTCAGCAGGTGCGACACCGGAGATAACTTTAATGAGTGTTGATTTACCAGCGCCATTATCGCCCACGAAGCCTACGACCTCGCCGGCATAGACTTCAAAATCCACCTGATAAAGTGCGCGCACAGCGCCAAAGGATTTACTGATGCCGCGCAAGCGCAGCCGTGGTTCGCCGCTCGGTGGTTGCTCCGGTGGAGGAGATGTCGTTTCACCGACCGCAGGTGTAGTATTTTCGGCCATCTGGCCCTCCATTCAATTCAAAGGTGGCAATGTTCTAACATGAAGCAGAGGCATAAGCAAAGTATACCATCCACTTATGCAAATGAAAAGTATGGGTAAACATGAACTCCCCCACATATCGGGGGTTGGAAACCCTATGAAACACAAATATCGTAGGCAAACACAATCGAGTATAGTAGGGGCGACCCTGGCTATCTGCCCTCGACCCGTAACAGCACCCATACCAGGTGGCACCCCTTGAGAGGGTGCCACCACATTCTCGCTACCTGCATTTTCAGGTTTAATCACCTGGCACCACCAGTAATGTTCACTACAATTTCCCTCGAGGAGAAGATAGAGTAAAGCACCTTACTGGGCCAGGTAATACTAAAAAGTGCTTCAGCTTATGGGCAGATACCGCCAGTGCCTGATGGAAGACCCTGACAAATTTGAGCGACTGTCACGAAATTATCGGCAATGACTGTCGATTGAATATTCGTCTTGTCTACTGCCACCGGGACTTCGAGGACCGAGGGAATGCTCGCGCCGCCAGTGAGAGGGATAGTGGTCGACCCATTGACCAACGTGGAGGTACCCGTCCCATTGCTGAGTGCAGCAACGAGCTGTGCAGTCGCCATAGCCTCTTTGGTGATTGCCTTGTAGACGGTCATGGCCTGGTCGCTCTTAAGGATGTTCTGGAGACCTGCCGCCGTCGCATCCTGGCCGGTGACAAGCACCTTCCCATTGAGTTTCACTGCTTTAAGTGCTGCAATTACATTGTTTGCCATACCATCGTTGGCAACATACGCGATCGCAACTTTATTCCCATTCGCCGTTAGTGCCGCCTGCATCTCGGTTTGCGCTGTCGGGTTGTCCCAGCCAGGCGTGAATTTCTCGTAGACTTTCTGGAGAGTCCCACTGCTGAACAATGGGTCAAGCGCGCTATGGGCACCCTTTGCGAACAGCAGCGCATTGTTGTCCGTCTGGGCACCGTCGATCATCACTGTATTTTTAGTGCCATTAGCGCTGACATAGCTCTGATAGTGATCTGCAATGTACTGGCCCTGTAGCGCGCCAACCTTCGTGTTGTCGAAGGAGACATAGTAGTTGAGGTCGTTGCTATAAGTCAGGCGGTCATAAGAAATCACAGGCACGCCCTTCGCTTTTGCCGCCGCCACGATCGCAGCCGCTTTTACACTATCGAAAGGGGCAAGTACCAGGATGCAATCCCCGTTCGTTAGATCTGCCTGAGCCTGGGTCTGCTGCGTATCAGCATTACCCTGGGCATTGTTGTAGTCTACGGTCGCTCCGGGAAGTACCTGGGGGATATCAGCCAGCAACAGTGGCCTGTCTTTGTGATCCCATCGTTCAGAAGTGGCGGTCTCAGGCAAAAGTACGCCGACCTTCTTGCACCCTTTGCCATTGGTCCCAGTAGAAGTACCAGGAGTGCCACTGCTACTACCTGTATTGGCGCTACCGCAAGCCGCAAGCAGCATGGAAAATACAAGGATGCCTGCCATCATAGTAAACATTCTGCGTCCTTGACCAAATAATTTCATCGTGATTTTTCCTTTCACGCATCACCTCTTCCGGCTTTCCAGGTTGAAAAACCGTCACACGATAGGTGAGCATTTCTTGAACTTACCTACAGACATAACTACGCTGTAGTCGACTTAGAGCAATATCTTTTAGTGTGATTGTCAGGTAAAAGCCCTCCTTCCTAACTTCAGATCAGTCATTCAATGAAAAGCATAAGCGAATACCTTGCGATATTTACATCTGACTTCCCATTATTGTTTAGACAACGGCATCTTTCCGCACTACGAGAACACACTCCTAAGTCTTGAAAAAAGAGTAGAAAAGAGCGTAAACAGCGAGATCGAAAAAGAGTAAGAACTCATCTCCCTGCAATTGTAATGCAAGCAGGCTGGATCTGTTGAAAGTGATTTGATTACAAATTGCGCAGAAAGCCCAGGGATGCGTGCGACGATCCCTTCATGAGCCAGCATATTCCGCTACTTCAGCATTGAAGTTTAAAATACGACGCAATACACTACTTTGTGTTGGTTGCTGCGCATACAAGGATCGAAATGCTTCAAATACCCGATCTTTGCAGAGCACAGAACGACTCCTTACGAAATAGTCCACCCTGGTATCCCACGCAGAAGTGTATCAAACTCATCAATTAGAAACTAGGAAATACCGTCAATCACCACTAACATAGAAGATATTTACTTCTACAATATACTACGTTCGCAAAAGTAAGAAAGTCACACAAATATATTCTTCCTCAGGAGTTTTTACATTCACAAATCTTCCTCTAGCGAGGGAAACTTTATAGAGTTCTTGAAATACATGTACAGATAATTTATACTCAAGATCATAATACAGACCATATCAGGAGAAGGAAATACTCATGAATGCACAGGATGTCGTGCGCCAGGCACACGAGGCCAATCTGCGACTCGTCCGATTTTTGTATTGTGATAATGGCGGTATCATCCGTGGGAAGGCTACCCATGCCAGTAAACTTCACAAACGTATCCATGAGGGGATCGGCCAGACACTAGCCATGCAAGCCTTTACTGGAGTCGAAACTCTTGCCTCTGTCGAAGGCATGGGACCGATCGGTGAGTTCCGCTTGATCCCTGATCCCAATACATTCGTTGTCCTACCCTATGCCCCAAGCAGTGGAAGTATGATGTGCGATATGATCCTCCTTGATGGCACGCCCTGGCAAGCCTGCCCGCGCACTTTCCTTAAACGTATGATCACGCGCCTGGCAGACCATGGCATGCGTGCTGAAGCGGCGATCGAGCACGAATTCTATCTTGCTCGTGAGGAGCAGGGACGCTACATTCCAGCAGACCAAAGCCTCTGTTACAGCAGTATCGGCCTGAACGACCAGGCTGAAGTCATCGATGCCATCCTGGAAGCCCTAGAAGCACAGGGGATATCCATCGAACTCTTCCACTCTGAGCTTGGCCCGGCGCAGCAGGAATTATCTATTCACCATTCCGATGTCCTACGAGCAGCAGATAACGTATGCCTGGTTCGTGAGACCGCGCGAAGTGTAGCGCGTACCTTTGATTTACTCGCCTCCTTTGCTCCCAAGCCATTTCTGGATCAAGCTGGCAGTGGCGCGCATATACATGTGAGTTTGTGGGGCACTGGTGGCAGTGAAAACGCGGGCAATAATCTCTTCTACGATGCAACACAGCGGGGTGAGCTTAGCCTGTTTGGCCGTTATTTCATTGGCGGTGTATTGTCTCATATTCGCGCCCTGGTTGCCATCACCTGTGGCAGTCCCAACTCTTACCGCCGGCTGCTCCCACACTTTTGGAGTTCAGCCTATGGAGCCTATGGCTACGACAACCGCGAGGGAGCCATTCGCATCCCATCTATATTCTGGGGTCGCGAATCCGAATCGATCAACCTGGAGTTCAAACCAGCCGACCACAGCGGCAACCCCTATCTGGCAATTGGAGCACTACTCGCGGCTGGCCTGGATGGTATTGAGAACAAAATTGACCCAGGTGATCCACAAGAGATTGACCCGGGAAATTATAGCGATGAGGAACGAATAAGGCGAGGCATACGTCGTCTCCCTACGTCACTCGATGAGGCCCTGGATGAACTTGAACACGATGACGTATTGAAAGAAGCTCTCGGTCCTCTACTAGCTACATCCTATGTAGCAGTTAAACGTAATGAAATAGCTTTCTTCAAGGAGAAAACCCCGGAAGAAGAGACTCGCCAGCATTTCTACAAATATTAATAGCGCCCTCGCGGGCGCTATCTACCTACTTTTAATTATTGTTGCTACCAGCGGCATCTATTTTATCTGTCTGTGCGCTCTGCTTCACTGATTTTACAGTCTGCTTTGTCGTATCGACTACATCTTGACCTGCCTGCTTCACATCAGTACCAGCCTTCTGGCCAAGTTCACCTAAAGTACTTCCAGTATCCCTGACCTTTGATACTGCCTGTTGAGCATAGTCTTTCAGATTGCTACTCGTCTGTGAGACACGATCAGAAACCTGACGAACATATTCATTGAATTGCTCGTTTTCCGGCAGGTATCCGCGCATTTCTGCAAAGCGCTCAGCCAATTGCCGGCGAGTTTCCTCGCCTTTCATCGGCGCTACAAGTAAGCCGATACCGATTCCGAGGAGTAGGCCCGTAATAAACTTTTTCATCTTTTCAATTTCCTTCCTTTCTTTGCCAGTGTGTCTTCACACAGGTAAAGCAAATACAAAACCTTCAGCGAAATTGCTGACCTACACTCTTTATGATACGTTCAACTTTGCTTGTTGGTTGCACCTCTGGAGAGAAACGCCAGCATTTCCACAAAGTTCGCAAAAGCCGCATATGGGCCCACGAGTGGAATCTCTTTTGCAAGCATCTCTAACCGGTAAGGAGGGAATCCTTGTCGTGCTAACCTTTCAAGCCAAATACTAGCCTGCTGCACTCGATATCTATCCATATCGTTGACGGATCGATCTCCAGAACCACGCCCATAGTTATAGCGTGTCAACAAATCGGGGTCGCGCAGATAAGCATGTAACATAGGAAATAGTACCACATGCAACACCTCTTCGCCAACAATCGGTTTGAGATATGCATACAAAGTGGCTTCATCGATGGCTTGCGCAGCCTTCATTGTGCGTAGTAAGCCACTTCGCGCTTCAAATACAGCGCGATTGCGATGCATGATCCTGCCATCTACTCCAAGAGATATCTCTTGCAATAGCCCACTAAGAGTTACGCCGTATTTCGAACGAGAACGGCCGATCCATCCCTCAAGGGAGGGAGTCCACCCTGCCACAGTCTGCCATTCTCGCATAGTGTCACGAGTAATTGCCCAACGTAGCCATACTAGCGGTGGCGTAAGTAGCGGATCAAGAAACATCACCTCACTCGCAGTAGCAATTATTGCTTCGATGAAAGCTTCTTGTTTCTCACGTCGATTGCTGCCAATAATCCAGGTATCTTGAATGTGCGCTTTGCGATAGGCTGTATGGCGTAGTTGCCATTCATCAATATCAAGAGGCGCACATTGAAACTCAAAAGCCCATTGTCGCCCATCAGCATAAGTGACAAAAATATCCGCGATACGATTTGGTTCGGGTAACCGTTTTTCCAGGGAGATACTTGCTTGTGGAAACTGCTTTTGTAACCACCCTGCCAGCA
>JBKPBA010000140.1:0-4092 GCA_046726675.1 Chloroflexota bacterium | reverse complement strand
GTTCAGGTCGTTTGTCTGGCCGGTGCCATTCATCTTATTCGAGATGTGATGTGCAACCTGCTGCAGTCTGGGTCGTTAGGCAGGAGGGCAAGGGAAAAGCTGAGACGTCAAGTACCCATCCCTTTCAAACGGATGGGCTTGTGAGTGCAACCGACTTGCCAACGGGATACTCACGGGACTAAACGCGAAACTAGCTTCTCCAAGCTCTGGCAACAGGGCGCCTGAAGGACGCTGAATCACTTGGGCGTGGCAGCCCAAGGCACGAGATGGATTCCTCCCTCGTCTATCTCCTCTGCGGTGGTCAGCAGCGAAGGGAATGTACACACTCGAAAGAGGCTTATCGCTCATGTTTGTGCCGGTTCTCGATCAGCATCAGCAACCCCTCATGCCAACCACACCTGCTCGTGCGAGACGCTGGATCAGCAGTGGCAAGGCCACCCCGTGCTGGAAGCGCGGTGTCTTCTGTGTCCGGCTCAATGTCGAGCCGTCAGCCAGAGCGGTTCAGCCGATCGCCGTGGGTCTTGACCCAGGGTCAAAAAAGGAGGGCTACAGTGTGGTCTCTTCCGCACACACCTACCTCAACCTGCAGGCTGACACCCCGCACTGGGTCAAAGAGGCCGTGACTCGACGCCGCCAGATGCGCCGGTCACGCCGAGGACGCAAGACCCCCTGCCGGCAGCCGCGCCCCAATCGCTTGCGTAACAGCAAGCAGTTGCCACCTTCCACGAAGGCGAGATGGCAGTGGAAACTGCGCCTGTGCCGCTGGCTCACGTCACTCTACCCCATCACGGCCTTCGTGGTCGAAGACATCAAGGCCAGAACTACAGGCAAACACGCTTGGGACCGCTCATTTACTCCGCTGCAAGTCGGCAAGGAGTGGTTTTATGCCGAACTCCGCAAGCTCTCAGCGGTCGGGACGGCCCGGGGTTGGCAAACCATGGAGCTGCGAGACCAGCTTGGCTTCAAAAAGACCTCGCAGAAAACGGCAGAGCTCTGGAATGCTCATTGCGTCGATGCCTGGGTGCTGGCCTATTCATGGGTAGGGGGGAGGCGCACCCCAGACAATACCCGCTTAGTATGCGTGACACCGCTTGAGTGGCATCGGCGCCAGCTGCAGCGTTTGGTTCCGGACAAAGGTGGCCAACGCTTACACTATGGAGGCACCTTGAGCTTGGGGGTCAAGCGAGGAACGCTGGTCAACCATCCACGCTTTGGACTGGCCTATGTAGGCGGGTCGATGCGGGGAAGACTGAGTCTGCATGCAGCAGACACGGGCAAGCGCTTGACGCAAAAGGCAAGACTGGCCGACTGTCGTTGGCGCAAACTCTTGCGCTGGAGGGTGCGGCTCCTGCCGATCTGCTGAGGCGGATGAATCTCTGGCGCGCCTTTTTTTGAAACCCCTCAAAAAATCAGCAGGTTTCATGTCTCGAGATGAGACTAAATTCCCATAACCTCTACCAGTTCTTTTACCGCATGCGCGGATTTCTGGAGCAGTGACTGCTCGTCCTGGGTCAGTTCGATCTCAATGATTTGCTCTAAACCCTGTGCACCGAGCTTGACGGGCACCCCAACAAAGAGTCCATGTATGCCATATTCACCTTGCAAATAGACCGCGCATGGCATAATCATGTTCTTATCGAGTAAGATAGAGTCGACCATTTGCAAGACAGAAGCGGATGGTGCAAAATATGCGCTGCCCGTGCCAAGTAGTTTGACAATTTCTGCTCCGCCATCGCGTGTGCGCTGCACAATTTGCTCGATGCGCTCGGCGGGAATCAGCTGTGAAATAGGCACTCCGGCAACAGTACACATACGCGAAAGTGGTATCATCGTATCGCCATGCCCACCCAGCACATATGCCTGCACATCATGTACTGATACATTTAGTTCCTGGGCGATAAAGGTGCGGAAACGTGCTGTGTCCAGTACACCGGCCATACCGATCACGCGGTTGCGTGGGAAACCACTCAGATGATAAGCAAGCTGGGCCATTGCATCCAGTGGATTCGTGACCATGATGATGATACAGTTCGGTGAGCGCTTGACAACTTCCTGGGTGACTTGCGAAACAATCTCCTGATTTTTCTTCACAAGATCATCACGAGTCATTCCGGGTTTACGCGGAAAACCTGAAGTAATGACGACAACATCCGAGTTCGCGGTATCGGCATAATCATTCGTGCCGACAATCAGTGAATCATAGCCAAGTACAGGTCCTGCTTGTAGCAGATCAAGCGCTTTGCCCTGAGGCATATTTGGTATGATGTCATACATGACAACATCAGCGTAATCACGTTCGGCGAGACGCTGCACAAGCGTACTGCCAACAAAGCCGGCCCCAACCACGGTTATTTTACTTCGCATTCCTCTTTCCTTTCAGTTTACAAATATAGAGGCCTATACACCCTGCCTCAAAACTCTTGAGCTGAGTACAGCATCTCCTGTCCCGGTGCGGTGGCCTAAGGGTATTGTATGCCCTGTTCAAAGAAAATGGCAACGCGTGCACAGTACTTTTCGGATTGAAGTACCGGCAAGTATCATTTTTGCGTTCTCAAGCAAACAAAACAACTATATTCCGTTCCTGTAATATATGCACATTGCTTATTGGCAACACCATATAGTAGACTCTACTATAGACTATGAACAGTTGCAGGTTTCGGAACATTCAGTGTGGAATATCACAAATGCGTAATAATCTACAAAAATATCAAAGCAGTAGCGCAAATCTACAACCGTTAATTATCTTCATCCCTCATTCGCTTACCTCGTCAATGATCTATAATACTTGACAATGAGGTGAGTGGGTAGTTCTCTCGTTTCTTATCGTTGGTATTATCTACCGCAAGGAGGCGTTATTACATGGCCCAAAGTGATTTATCCCAGCAGCAGCAGGATGAAGCATTACTTCAAAAGTTTGGATACAGGCAGGAATTACGGCGCACGCTTGGGTTCATTTCCAACTTTGCAGTTGCTTTCTCCTACATCTCCGTCTCCACCGGCACGTTCTCGCTCTTTTTTCTCGGCATCCTGGCCGGCGGTCCCGCGTTCTTCTGGACGTGGCCGATTGTTGCCATTGGACAGTTCATCGTAGCGCTAAACTTCGCCGAGCTCTCATCACATTTCCCGATCGCAGGCTCAATCTACCAGTGGAGCAAGCGTCTATCTGGCTTTACCCTGGGTTGGTTCACAGGGTGGTTTTACTTTTTCGCAGGCGTCCTTACGATCACCGGAGTGGCGTTTACCATCCCCATTCCATTGCTTGCTATTTTCCCCGGCATTCCGCCGACCATCATGGGATTGAACAATGCCGTCTTTATCGCATTGCTCTCGATTGTCATCGGCACGATTATTAATGTTGCGGGTGTAAGAGTGCTGTCCATTATCAACAACATTGGCGTTGCTGCCGAAATTATTGGCATGTTTGTTTTCGCGCTTGTGCTGCTGATCTTCTTCAATCATCAGTCGCTTGGCTTCCTCTTCACTCCTTCTACTGTCTCTCCCGCATCTCTTGGCGGCCAGTGGACACCTGGATTCGATGACACCTACTTTGGAGCGTTCGCCGCGGCAATGTTCATGTCATTGTTCGTCATCTACGGCTTCGATACAGCAGGAACACTTGGTGAGGAGACGAAAGATCCACAAAGAAATGCTCCGCGAGGCGTGTTATGGGCAATTGGACTTTCGGCCATCGCTGGCGTGCTCTTCCTGGGTGGTACTATACTTTCGATTAAAAACCTATCAAGTATTGAAGCTGTCGCAAGCAGCGCGAACTACACACAGACCCTCCCGACAATCATTCAGCAGGCGCTCGGCACTAGCTGGGGTAATGTCTACCTGGGGGTCGTCCTCATCGCTGTATGTGTCTGCACACTGGCAATCCAATCAGCAACTATTCGCCTGATGTTCTCGATGGGACGTGATGGTCGTCTTCCCTTTGGAAGAGTCTGGGGAGCTGTCAACCCCACCTTTCGTACACCCATGTGGGCAGGCATCGCGGTCGCAGTGCTTTCTGCAATTCCTCTTATAGCTTTGAAAGATCTGACAACCGCTATCAGTATCATCGTAATAGGCGCTACGGGCTTGATCTACACC
>JBKPBA010000139.1:0-4783 GCA_046726675.1 Chloroflexota bacterium | reverse complement strand
GAACTATACGGTGTTTGGCTGCGGCAATCACGAGTGGACCGCGACTTTCCAGGCCATCCCGCGCCTGATGGATAGTAGTCTGGAGCAGCATGGCGCGAAGCGAATTTACCCGCGAGGCGAAGGAGATGCGGCCGGGGATTTTGATAGCGCATTTCAGACATGGTATCAGCCCTTGTGGAACAAACTTGCCGAGGTCTTCTCACTGGATCTGGGGGAACAGGCCCAGGCTGCAACAGCCCCTAGCCAGTTGTACGAGGTCGAGATGCTCAGTGGCGTCGAGGCTCTCGATCCGTTTGTAGCATCCGTTGGGGCCAGAAGTATGAAAGTCTTGGAAATGCGTGAATTGCACCGCAAGCATGGCCCGCACCCGTCCGAACGCTCGACTCGGAATCTTGAGGTGGCCTTGCCCGCAGGGATGAGCTATCAGACAGGAGACCATCTCGGTGTGCTGGCCCGCAACTGTGACGCCCAGGTCAAGCGCGTTGCAAAGCACTTCCATTTTGACAAGGAGAGCCAGGTGCGCCTGCATAAAACCGATACGCGGCGCACGCATTTGCCCATCGATGAACCGATTGGAGTTTACGACTTACTTTCAGAGTATGTAGAGCTGCAGGAACCAGCCACGCGCACGCAGATCAAACGCATGATCGAGTTCACCCAGGATCCAGCAGAAAAGGCGAAGTTGGTCGAGTTGTCCAGGGATGACGAGGCAAGTCAGGCTACCTATCGAAAAGAGATTCTGGCGAAAAGAAAATCTCTCATTGATCTGCTGGAAGACTATCCCTCGTGTTCCCTCCCGTTTAATGTCTACCTGGAACTACTCTCCCCTTTGCGCCTGCGCTACTTTTCCATTTCGTCTTCGCCCTTAGTAGAGAAAGACCAGTGCAGCATTACCGTTGGAGTGGTACGTGGTCCAGCAAAATCGGGACATGGAACGTTCGAGGGTGTGTGTTCGACCTACTTGAGTCGGCGACAACCAGGCGATGTAGTGTACGCGTTTGTGCAAGATACCAAATCGCGCTTCAGACTGCCGGAGGATGCAAGCATTCCTTTAATCATGATCGGTCCGGGAACCGGCCTGGCCCCTTTCAGAGGGTTCCTGCAAGAGCGAGCGGCCCTCAAAGCGCAAGGGAAAGTAGTGGGCAAATCCCTGCTGTACTTCGGTTGTCGCCGTCCAGATCAAGATTACATCTATGAAGACGAACTCCAGACTTTCGTCGAGCAAGGGGTGACGGAATTGTCGGTGGCCTTTTCGCGCCTCGATGGGAAGAAGACCTATGTGCAAGATAAGATCAAGCACGACAGAGAGAAAGTATGGCAACTGATCGAGCAGGGGGCCATCATCTACATCTGTGGGGATGCAAGCAAAATGGCCCCGGACGTACGCAAGGCATTTGCCGCCATCTATCAAGAAAAAACGGGCAAAAGTGAGCAGGAAGCGAACCAGTGGCTGGATGAGTTGACGGCAGCGAATCGCTACCTGGTGGATGTCTGGGGCATTTAGCTTCAGTCGTAGAAAAGCAGAATGGAGGGTCAAAAAATGGGGACCGTCTTACTTCAAATGCTGCCGCTTGCTCTAGGCTCCATCGCCCCAGTCATGATCGGCGTGGTGATCCTCTTTTTAAGTACAACCAATGGGTTGGTCAAGTCGATCGCGTTTGTCGTGGGCAAGTTTATTGCGTATCTCCTTTGGGGTTTTGTGCTCCTGGCTCTGGCGGGGCACATCTCTTCAACTAGCCCAAGAAGTACCGGCATAGCTGCAGCGGTGCTCTATGTGTTGCTCGGAGTGGTGTTACTCATCTTTGCCGTGAAAACGTTCTTTGGAGAAGATGATCCGGATGCGCCTCCGCCAAAGATCATGGTCATGCTCGACAAGATGGGAGCAGGCAAGTTGTTAGTGGCAGGCTTCTTGCTTTCCATAGGTCAAGTTCGCTTTATCGGGCTATTGGTCATTGGTGCAGCAATCATTACAAGTGCCGCCCTGTCAACTGCACAAAACATCATCTCCGTGTTAGTGCTTGACCTGATCATGATTTGGACGCTGCTGATTCCTATTATCGTCTTTCTGGTCATGGGTGAGCGCCGTGGTGCCGCGATGAAATCGATGAGGGAGTGGTTGAATCGCAATCAACGCATGGTCAATGTAGTGGTGCTTGGGTTCTTCGGTATTGCGATATTGATCAAGGGGCTGAGTGCCATTTTTGGGTAAGCATATCCCAGAAAGGTGGGAGATTGCGTTGTATATAGAGCGCTGTCGTGAAGATTATGCACAGGTCTGAAGGAGAATTTTATGTCATTACATCAAACTCGTTCGTCACTCCTGCGCATTGTGCTGCCGGTAGTGCTCCTGTTAGTCATGGTGAGTGGTATCGCACCTGGCGTGACCAGGGCAAACACATTCCCTACATCAATGCCTGCACGAAATGTATCAATGCCAGCGCTCAATGATGCTGATTTCAAGCCAGATGTGATCTACCAGGTGGTACTGGATCGCTTTTTCGATGGTGACCCGACTAATAATGATCCTCCCGGTGATAAAGGGCTATACGATCCTACGAAAACCAATTGGAAAAAATATTGGGGCGGTGACCTTGCCGGTCTGACACAAAAGCTTCCCTATATTGCCGGTATGGGAGTCAGTGCTATCTGGATTTCTCCTGCCGTCGAGAATGTACATAAGCTGGTGAATGGCACAGATGCAGGCTATCACGGTTACTGGGCGCGTGATTTCTACCGCATCGACCCCCATTTTGGTACCTGGGCCGATTTTGACAAGCTTGTCGCTACTGCTCATACACTCGGCATCAAAATTATTATCGACTTTGCAGCAAATCACTCCAATCCCAATGATACTGGTGAATTTGGCAGCATCTACAAAGACGGTGTTTACCAGTCGATGTACAATGATGATCCCAACCACTGGTTCCACCATAATGGCTCTTCGACTGACCCGAATGACCAGTATAACTCTGAATACTTCAATCTCTTCGACCTTTTCGATTTTGCGCAGGAAAACCCCATTGTCGATAGCTATCTAAAAGGTGCTATGCAGCTCTTCTTGAGTCATCATGTTGATGGCGTACGTTTAGATGCTGTGGGAAATATGCCGGGACCTACGGGAGGCTGGCTTCGTACCTTAAATGACACTATTACAGCACAGAAACCGCACTATGCTGTTGGTGAATGGGGTGGCCTGACAGGCCGGAGTGACCCGAGGTATGGTTTTGCCGTACGCTTCGCAAATCAAAGTGGCAACGCCATTCTGAATTACCCGGCATATTTTGCCCTGGACGATGTCTACGCACGGAATCATTCCGTCAAGGAACTCGATAGCATGTTCGGACAAGAGGAACGCGACTTTACCTGGTTGAATGATCAGCCAAACTTCCTCGATAATCACGATGTTTCGCGCTTCTTGACACTCAACAATAGTAAAGACGCACTTCATGAAGGATTGGCTGTCACCTTGACCGCTCCTGGTATTCCCATCGTTTACTATGGAACGGAACAGTATTTGCATAACGATACAAATGGTGGTGGCGACCCTTACAATCGCCTGTTGATGAGTGGTTTTGATACCACAACAACTGCCTATACCTTGATCAAACAACTTGCTGCATTGCGCCACACTAACCCTGCGCTCGCTTATGGACCCTATCAGCCGCGTTGGATCAATGATGATGTCTATGTTTTCGAGCGCCAGTTCTACAATAATGTCGTGTTGATTGCTGTGAACAAGAGTACTACTAACAACTATCAAATTGGAGGATTGAAGACAAATCTACCCGCTGGTAACTACAGCGATTACCTTCATGGTCTGCTTACTGGTGGAACTGGCATTGCTCTCAATGTAGGCAAAAGTGGAGCTGTTGACCTATTCACACTTGGCAAAAATCAAGTGGCTGTCTGGCAGTATACAGCACCTGAACCTGCAACGCCCGAGGTTGGCAGTGTCGGACCTCAACTGACCCATGCCGGTGATCAACTGGTTATTGATGGACAAGGCTTTTCTGGCACTCAAGGGAAGGTCGTCATTGGTACAACAAAGGCTACTGTCACCAATTGGACGCGTCATTCTATCACGGTCATTGTTCCTCAAATAGCTGGCGCACAATATGATGTCAAAGTATGTCTTGATGAAGCAAGGGGTGCCTGTAGCAATTCCTATAAGACCAATATTGACAATGGTACACAGATCCCTGTTACCTTCACTGTTGATAAAGTGCCGCCAACAGTTCCTGGTGACAATGTCTTTATCACCGGCAACGTCTCCGAATTGGGAAACTGGAGCATAAACGCGACAACCGCCATTGGTCCTATGATGGATCCTCACAATCCTTCATGGTTTCTCATGACAAGCGTTCCTGCATGTAAGACGATAGCTTTTAAGTTCATCATCATCCGTGCTGACGGCACCGTGCAGGGGGAAGGTGGTAATAATCACACCTACACGGTACCTTGTAGTGGAGTCGGTTCATCTGAAAGTGTTTGGTAACTGTACCACGTAAAGGTAAGCGAGAAAGTTGACTTCTTTCTAGTTCCTGCGTTTTGCTATCTCTTCTTCGGTTGTGCCACTGTGACCGCCACCGTCACATACGCTGATAGGAGTCGGCGAGGTTGTCGTTGACGACGTAGGCGACCCCCGTGCTGGTCGTGTCAAGCTTTCCTTCAAAAAACCGCTATAATAAAGGTTCGTCACAACCGTAACCATAACTGGGTATAATAATGCTAAGACATTTCTTTGACCAGCTACAAATAGACTGCAAAGTAAGGTCTGCTTTTA
>JBKPBA010000138.1:0-4176 GCA_046726675.1 Chloroflexota bacterium | reverse complement strand
AGCCCGCACACGGTAGACACAAGAATGCATGCCGACGATCTCCCGCATGACTGGCTCAAGTGCCCCCGCTATCACTTCGCCATCAAATGTGACCACTGTCAATTGCTCTGGTTTCAGGTTGGAGATGGTACCCCCAGAAGTCAGCAGCATATGTTCAGTTTCAGGTAATTTGAAACTCATATTGCCGTGTCCACTATGCGACATAACCCCTGACTGGAATAGCATGTGTGCTGCGTGGACTAGTTGTTCTCTGGCCTGGCTCTCAGATATCATCGTCATGTTACCTTTCCTTTCAACCGTATTGATGGTTCTAGCATGAAGCAGATGATGTATTTCTTTATAGTATACATTAGATGAATCCTGATCTTATGTGTACAGCAATTAGATTTGATATAGCGGCTTATAAAAAATTACCGTGAGAGCAAGAATAAACAGTAAGCATGAGAAAATTATAATAGTGTTAGTGCTTCCAATCAAAACTTTCTTTTAAGAGAGCGGAGGAACTGTGGTAGACTTTGATCAACGATTGAGACACTCAAATGGACGAGAGATGACAAAATAGGGCATACTGGGAGTGGCCCTCCCATTAGTATATAAAAGGAGGATAAGGATTACCATAGTCAAGGACTCAATCCCCTAGAAAGGAATGAGCTTGTGTCTGACCCGACCGAAGACGAACCGACACGATAGGCCGCTTGACGGTGACCCACCAGCGAAGGATATACCGACACTGGCATGGTGCAAGCAAAACTGCTTGACGTTGAGAGTTTTACGCAAACGACGATATTCCCGTTTGCAACCCGATACGCTCAGTTGTTCAGGTACGATGCCGAAACTGTTTCCCTCATGCGAGGGTGCCTTATGGCAGACCTATTCTATCATAGGAGGAGAAAAATGGAAAGATGTACGTCTGCGGACGCCTTTCTTTCCTCCCTCAGCCTCAAGGCGTGAGGGTATCCAGAAAGGATTTGTATGAGAACTCTCCCACTGGTACACCTGGTTCGCCAGCCGACAAGTGAGGCAGGTACACCGCCACTCCTGCTTCTGCTTCACGGCATTGGTAGCAACGAGTATGACCTGTACGGGTTAGCGCCATTTCTAGATGAGCGATTTCTGATCATCAGTGTGCGCGCGCCGAACATACTGGGACCTGGGAGTTATGCCTGGTTTGAGGCCGATTTCACTCCGCAAGGACCAGTCATTAATCCGGAGCAGGCAGAAGCTAGCCGCAAAACATTAATTACATTTCTGAATGAGGCTGTCACGGCTTATGGCGCTGATCCAAAGCAAGTCTACTTGATGGGCTTCAGTCAGGGAGCCATCATGAGCGCCAGTGTCGCGCTCACCACGCCAGGACTTGTTGCTGGTGTAGTGCTGATGAGTGGACGCATTCTACCAGAAATACAACCTTTGATTGCTCCTCACGAAGAACTAGAAGGTCTCCCATTTCTGGTCGTTCATGGTACCGTTGATATGGTTCTTCCCATCACTTATGGCCGCGCCAGCCGCGAGCTACTCTCATCACTGCCGGTGGAGTTAACCTACCACGAATATCCGATGGGGCATGAAGTCAATCAAGAGAGCCTGAGTGATGTGACAGCCTGGCTGACTGAACAGCTAGATAAAGCCAGGTAATCAATACGTTACGTATGAATGCAGAGGACGGAGTAGAAAGCATTGACTCCTACATATTTGTTCAGGCATCATACAAGGGGTGGCCAGACTGTGGCTTGAATGGAGAGCACTCGCTTGTCATCCTGAGCGTTAGCGAAGGATCTCTCGCGCTGAGCACCGAGATCCTTCGCTAACGCTCAGGATGACACTGGGGAGCCGATTCGTCTCTTCTAGTATGAAAAGCTTATGGTGCAATTTGTTGGAATAAATGGAGTAAAAGGATGCCATCAGTAGCGATTATAGGCGCGGGATGCAGTGGGCTTGCAGCCGCACACGAACTATGCGATGCAGGCTATGATGTAACGATATTTGAACAAAACCAGGAAGTTGGAGGTAGGGTTGCGACCAGGGAACAACAAGGATTTACCTACGATTACGGTGCCCAATACAACAAGCGCGGCAGCCCGGTGAGTATGGACTTGATTACAGAGCGTTTCCGACTGGCTGACTTGATCGATATTACTAAACCTGTCTGGATCTTTGATCGAGATGACCACATTCAGGAAGGTGATCCAATTCAGAATGCAGAGCCGAAGTGGAACTATCGCCGCGGTTTAAACGCTCTGGCGAAACGTATGGCTCAAGGCCTGGATATTCGGCTACAGACCCGTATTGATTACTTGCAATCAGACACAACTGGTTGGAAACTCTTCGGTAATGTGGGGCAACATGTCGGTGAGTTCGATCGCATATTGATTACTATCCCAGCTAGTGAGGCTACTGAACTCATCAAGGCTAGCCAGATACCTGGTTCACGACGGGAGGAAATGTGTGCTTTGCTGGATAAGGCAAGATATAATCCGCTCATCTCGGTTATGCTGGGCTATCGACCAATTCCACAGGCGCGTCCCTATTATGCGCTTGTCAACACGGATAAGGCACATGCTATTTCCTGGCTAGCCTGGGAACATGAAAAGGCTCCTGAGCGTGTCCCCAAAGGTGCTGGCCTGTTAATCGCGCAGATGGCTCCCCAGTTTAGTCAGAATAATTGGCATACGCCAGATGCCGGGATAATCAGTGACGTGGCAATTCATGTCACAGAACTCCTTGATGAACCACTAAATAAGCCCTTTTTTGCTGATATTTATCGATGGCAATATGCATTGCCAGTTGAAAAGGCGAATGCAGACCAACTGAACGCGCTCACAATGCCGTTGGGTATAGCTTTCTGTGGTGATGCGTTTGTTGGTGGACGTGTGCATCTGGCACTTGAACATGGGGCGCAGATTGCGCGGGAGCTACTTGGCAGAGGCAACGAGCGATAGTTAAAAGAATCTCAATCCCTCAAGTGTGGCATCACTTCGCTTGCGAAGCGTTCGATCTGCTCAATCCGGTCTGGCCAGCGCGGAACCATAAATTGCAGCGCGAGGTGGGCGACGCCGATCTCTCGGTACGCATTGAGCGCCTCCACCAGTTGCTCAGGTGTGCCGCGCAGGTGGCGTTCATCTTGTGAGACTGACTCGCGCGTCACCTCGATTTGGCGACAGCATGTGAAGAGTATCTGCTCGGGGTCACGTCCTGCTTCGGAGGCCAGGCGCTGGACATTGTCATACCCTGCTCTCAGTTCTCCAGGTGTGATTTCCACGAAATATGGGAACCAGGCGTCGCCGTGCCTCGCTGTACGCTTATGGGCATGAACGCCTTCACCACCAACCCAGATCGGGATGCGAGGCTGCTGGATTGGCTTGGGATAGAAAGCCACATCCTGGAAGCTGTAGAACTGGCCGTTATAGCTAATATGTTCCTCTGTCCACAGGTGCGAGATGATCTCTAGCTGCTCATCAGTCATCCGTCCCCGATCCTTGAAAGATACGCCCAGCGCTGCGAATTCCTCTTCCATCCAGCCGACGCCGACTCCCATGATCAACCGACCTCTGGATAGTCGTTCTATTGAGGCGGCCACGCGTGCCCAGTACAGCGGATGGCGATAAGGCAGAACTAGCACAGCTATGCCAAGGGTTATTTTCTCTGTACAACCAGCAAGAAAGGCCAGGCAGGTCAGAGAGTCCAGGAAAGGTCTATCAGGAGGGACAATAAACTCGTGGTTCTCGCTATAGGGATAAAGCGTATTGATCTGCCAGGGTGTGACTACACGATCGGCTGACCAGACTGCATCGAAGCCCAGCGCCTCGGCGCTGCGAGCAGCCTCCATCAGAGTCTCAGGACCTGAGGCCCTGCCGGAGATCGGGAGAAAAACACCGAATTTCATGTATATGCTCCTTGGCTTCCAGACTAAGCATTTGAGAATAGTATACATCTTGATACATATGCAAGGATAGAGAAGCTTGCCATGGAGAAAGTAATCAAGGGTGTCCAGGGATAAGCTGTTCGTGGCTCTTTGTCGCATTTGTTGCGATTGTCGCGTCTGTCGCGGTTGTATTGAATGTCGCAATCGTGATTTTTTTACGCGAAGCAGTCGCTAAGTCCGAGACCTCCTCATCTAACACTTCACGCCGTTGGGGGGTTCAAACTGGCAAACCGGAGGGCCAAACGGGCTAACCT
>JBKPBA010000137.1:0-7149 GCA_046726675.1 Chloroflexota bacterium | reverse complement strand
CTATAATTCTCCTGCCGCAGGCAAGGGACAGGCGCTTTATGATTTTGGCGTGAAGTACGGCATTGATCCAGTTTTTGCTCTGGCATTCTTTATGCATGAGAGCCTTTTTGGCACAACAGGTGAGGCCCGGGCCACACTATCGCTTGGCAATCTCCGCTGTATTCCGACAAGGCCCTGTATTGACCAGAACATTGGAGGGTTTGCGAAAATGAATAGTTGGGAAGATGGTTTTGAGCAGTGGTATAAGCTGATTCGCAATCTCTACGTTGCGCAATGGGGTCTTGTCACTGTCGATCAAATCATTCCTACCTATGCACCAAGCAGTGATCATAATAATGTAGCAGGATATATTGCTGCCTTGAAGCGCGAGATAGATACCTGGCACGCGGGCATTCTTAGACCGTAATCAATCTTTGTTCTAATGCTTTACTCAAAGCCTCGGTCCGGCCTGAAACATTGAGCTTCTGATAGATGTTAGCCAGGTGAAAGTTTACTGTACGCTCGCTTACAATTAAGCGTGCCGCTATCTCCTTATTACGTAACCCTCTTGCTAACAAGCCTAAAACTTCCTGTTCTCTGGCTGTTAGGGCTTCGTGGGCGAAGTTTCCCTGGGCCTGTTTGCCAAAGCGTGAAATTAAACGCCCCGCAATTTGCGGCTGTACCAATACTTCGCCCCGTGCTACTGTGCGTACTGCTTGAGCTAATTCGTTAGCTGCGATATCCTTGAGCACATAGCCGTCAGCGCCTGCCCGTAGCGTTTCATACAGGTAGTCTTCCCGGTCGAGCGACGAAAGAAGCAGGACATGTGTATCTGGATTGAGTTGTTTTATCTGGCGCAGCGCTTCCAGACTCTGTCCATTGGGAAGGAGCGCATCCATGATGACAACCTGGGGACCTAGTTCCATTGTCTCGCTAACCGCCTGTACTCCATCTGTTGCCTCACCGACCACAGTAATATCTTGAGAGCCCTCTAACAAACGTCGCAAACCCGCTCTTGTGACTGCCTGTGCATCTACTACCAGTACTCGTACACTAGCCTTCACCGCTGCGTCGAGCGCCTGTTGCTCTTGCGCTCTCTCCATCTTCTCCGCAGGTGGGGTAATTGTCTCTGTATGCATATGATGTACATACGGTATGCGAGCCTTTACCTTTGTTCCTTGTTCGACGCTGGCAGTGATCTCCAGTGAACCGCCCAGGTGCTCGATGCGCTTGCGCAGATGTGCATGAAGATTACTAGATGTTGCGAACCGTCCATCTCCATCTGGTGGTGTGAATGGTGGCGCGGCAACCTGGTTATCGATAACAAGACTCGCATCGCTCGGCTCTGACGGAACACCGTCATCCTCGATGCTCAACTGGACTTCATCGCGCCCATAGTTCAACGCAAAACGCAACTTACGTGTGTTTGTATGCCGCCGTACCTGATCCAGCGCTTCCTGGGTTACGCGATACAGCAAACGTTCGATGTCACTGGTTAAGGGCTGTTCTTCACCGGAGAAGCTAACTCGACTTGAGAGTCCCAATACTTCCGCGGTCTCTTCAACTGCTCGTGTAAGTGCCTCAGCCAGTGTAACGCCGCTTAGTTCCGCTAGTGGCAGGTCATCGCTAACAGCCTGCATTTCGTAGAGCATCTCTCTTGTCAATTGCTCCAAATTTGTCAGTCCATTTCGGATAGCGTCCATATCGGGTATATGATACGTCGGAGATACATCTATCCCGTCTATCACATCGTTATGCACAAGCATCTGTAGGGCATTAAGCTGTATCATCATTGCGCTTAATGTCTGTATAAAATGGGCATGATCAGTTTGCCGTGTAGGATCATCGAGGCCCATAGGTTTTCTCCAGGCTATTTCTTAACAGGTTAATGAACTATATTATGTCACAAATTCCTTAATGCACCGATTCAAGGGTTAGTTTTCCGTCTCTGGCGTCGATTTCCACTGTATCGCCATCCCGTACGGTTCCATCCAGGAGAGCACGCGCAATGCGGTTTTCAACTTCTTTCTGAATGATGCGCTTAAGTGGGCGTGCACCAAACTGTGGGTCGTATCCCATGTTTGCCAATAGTTCTCTCGCTGCACCGCTCAGGTGTAAGGTGATATGGCGTTCGTCCAGGCGAGGGCGCAGGCGATTGACCTGTATGTCGACAATGTTCATCATCTGGGAGCGAGTGATCTTGTGGAAAACAATCACCTCGTCAATGCGGTTGATGAACTCAGGTCGAAAGCCTTCCTCACGCAGGCGCTGTCGTACCTGGCGTTGAATTTCGTCTTCATCCATACCATCAAACTCGTGCAGCCATGTAGTACCCACGTTACTTGTCATGATGATGACAGTATTTTTGAAATCAACTGTGCGTCCCTGACCATCTGTCAAGCGACCATCGTCAAGTATTTGTAGCAGGACATTAAAGACTTCTGGCGCAGCTTTTTCAATCTCATCGAAGAGTACGACACAGTATGGGCGACGACGCACAGCCTCCGTTAGCTGTCCTCCTTCTTCGTAGCCAACATAGCCGGGAGGTGCGCCAATGAGGCGCGAGACGCTGTGCTTTTCCATGTATTCGGACATGTCAATACGCACGAGCGCGCGCTCATCATCAAACAGAAATTCTGCCAGTGCTCGTGCCAGTTCGGTCTTTCCAACACCAGTTGGTCCAAGGAAGATAAAGCTTGCCAGCGGACGATTTGGATCTTGTAGCCCGGCACGCGAACGCCGTATCGCGTCAGAAACGGTCTGTAATGCCAGTTCCTGTCCGACGACACGATCGCGCAGGCGATCTTCCATAGTAAGCAACTTCTGTACCTCGGCCTCCATCAACTTGGAGACGGGTATATGTGTCCACTTCGAGACAATCTCTGCGATATCCTCTGCGTCCACCTCTTCTTTGAGCATGCGCGCTCCCTGAATGCTGATGAGTTTCGACTCCATATCTTGAATACGTCTTTCCAGGTCAGGAATGGTGGCATGACGTAGTTCTGCCATTTTGCCGTAGTCATATTCGCGCTCGGCTTTATCAAAATCAACCTGTGCCTGCTCCAGTTCTTTCTTCAGGCGACGGATCTCCTCAACCGGCTCGCGTTCACTATCTAGCGCCAATTGCAGGCTATGCCTTTGCTCATTCAAGTTAGCAATTTCTCGCTCTACTTTCGCCCGCCGCTCACGGCTTGCCGAATCAATCTCCTTTTTCAGCGCTTCCTGTTCGACCTGCAACTGTCGAATGCGGCGATCCAGTGCATCAATTTCACTGGGAGTGCTATCTAGCTCTACACGCCGGTGGCTGGCGGCTTCGTCAACCAGGTCAATGGCCTTATCTGGTAGGAAGCGGTCGGTAATATAACGGTTGGAAAGAATCGCCGCGGCCACTAGTGCGCTATCTTGAATGCGTACGCCATGATGCACTTCGTAACGTTGTTTCAGTCCGCGCAGGATGCTAATGGTATCTTCGACCGTTGGCTGATCGACCATCACGGGCTGGAAACGGCGCTCCAGCGCCGCATCCTTCTCGATGTGCTTGCGGTACTCATCCAGCGTCGTTGCGCCTATGCAGTGTAATTCACCTCGTGCAAGCATCGGTTTCAACATATTGGAGGCATCCATCGCACCTTCTGCCGCGCCTGCACCTACAAGGGTATGCAGTTCATCGATAAAAAGGATAATAGAGCCTTCTGAACTTGTGATTTCTTTCAGTACCGCCTTCAGGCGCTCCTCGAACTCGCCGCGATACTTGGCTCCTGCGACCAATGCGCCAAGGTCAAGCGTCACAACCTGTTTATCTCTCAAGGTTTTCGGTACGTCGCCACGCACAATTCGTTGAGCCAGTCCCTCAACGATTGCAGTTTTGCCTACACCAGGTTCGCCAATCAAGACAGGATTATTTTTCGTACGGCGGCTTAGTACCTGGATGACACGCCGGATCTCCTCGTCACGGCCAATCACCGGATCGAGCTTGCCCTGTTCCGCCAGTTGCGTAAGGTTGCGGCCATATTTTTCTAACGCCTGGTATTTCCCCTCAGGGTTCTGGTCAGTCACCCGTTGCGCGCCGCGAATAGAGGTAAGCGCTTTCAAAACGAGATCGCGAGTCAATCCCGCTGCTTTCAATGCACGTTGCGCTGGCCCATCACCAATGTCGAACATAGCAAGTAGCAGATGTTCAACGCTGAGGTATTCATCATGAAAATTGTTCATTTCCTTCCAGGCCGCGTCGAGTAATTTACGCAGTCGTGAAGAGATACTTGGTTCACTGCCTCCATAAGCGCGCGGCATACGCTCAATATCATCATTGACCAGACGCTGTGCCATTGCCAGGTCGCCCCCGACCTTTTGGATGACTTGCTGTACTATGCCACCTTCCTGAGATAAAAGTGTGGCTAATAAATGCTCAACTTCGATCTGGCTGTTGTTGTATTGCTTAGCCAACTCATTAGCTTCGCTAACGGCTTGACGAGCTTTTTCTGTGAACTGCTCAATTTTCATAAAAACTCTCCACTAGTGGTTTGATTTCATTCGTAATAAATATAACACATTGAGCCAGTTATCACAAGAAAATATGAGTGTAATATTATCAAGTTTTCTTACATTCTTTATCCTCGACAGGATATTTCCGATATGTTACACTCATGACAGAAGAGAAGTAGGAGGGTCTTTATGTTATGCCGGGTCCATCTGATCACGCGAGGCCAGGCAAGCACTTATGGAAGTCGAAAACAACAATAAACACTGATCTTTGTTAGAAACATATGACGCAACAATTACAGGAGAGACAAGAGTCAACACAGATTGCAGCGGCTATTGAGAGCCTGCTCTTTGTCTCGGGTCGCCCATTAGAGTATGCAGAGTTACGCAAACTGCTTGATATCGACGAGGCTAATTTGACAGATGGATTGCAGACGCTGGCCCATCATTTAGAAAGCCATGGGCGTGGTATCCGTTTGCAGCGCCTTGGCGAACAGGTGCAACTCGTGACTGCGCCTGAAAATGCTCGCTATATCGCAGCCTTTCTTGACTTGCCAATGACAGCCAGGCTAACAACCGCAGCCATGGAAACACTGGCGGTCGTTTCCTATCGCCAACCCATCACTCGTGCTCAGATAGAAGCTATACGCGGTGTCAATAGTGACCGTGCCCTGGCTAGTCTTATACAACACGGACTGGTAGTTGAAATTGGCCGGGCGCAAACTGTTGGTCGTCCGGCCCTTTTTGCCACAACTCCCGAGTTTTTACAGCAGTTTGGTTTGACTAGCCTGGAACAATTGCCACGAACCGACATTGAACCTCACTTAACCGAGACCAGGAGAGAGTAATCGAATGCGTCTTGGTCGTCATATGCCCACACATTCAAATGCGGCAAAAGCAGCAGAAATAGCCTGCCAGCTTGGTTGCACTTCTATTCAAATTTTTGCCAGTAATCCTACAGGATGGCGACCGGCGGCAGGCAATCCAGCAAGTTTTGTGGCCTTCGCCCGGGCTGCTCGGGACTACGGTCTCGATCCAGTCGTTATTCATGCACCTTATTTGATCAACCTGGCTTCACCCGACGAAGTGATCTGGGAGAAGTCTGTTTCGTTGTTGCGTTGGACATTACAACGTGGCGAGTTGCTAGGCGCTGCCTATGTTGTCTTCCATACAGGCAGTCATCGTGGTTCCGGTGTCGATGCTGGTCTTGCTCGAATTGCCGAGGCGATTGCGCTCATTCTTCCATTAACACCTCCTGGTGTAATGCTCTTGCTAGAGAACGACGTTGGGTCAGGTAACTCGCTCGGACATAGCTTCGAGCAAATTGGCATGGTACTAAATGTATTGCCACAATACGAAGACCGCCTGGGTGTCTGTCTCGATACAGCCCATCTCTGGGGCGCAGGATACGATATCTCTAACGCTGCTTCTGTGCAACAGCTACTCCAGCATTTTGATGATGTCATTGGACTGAATCGCCTGAAAGTTATCCACCTGAATGACACTGAGATGGCATTAGGCAGCCACCGTGACGTGCATGCCCGACTTGGTGAGGGTATTATCGGAGAAGAGGGCCTGCGAGCCTTACTCTGTGATATCCGCCTCGACCATGTTGCAGTCTTATTGGAAACGCCTATCAAAACTGATGAACATGGTAAAGAGGATTGGGAACACGATAAGCAGCAATTGGAGAAAGCGAAGGAGTTAATGAGGGATGAAGTCAGGCAAACCGCAGATCCATAATTTGCCTATCAATGACGTCACTACGCTGGGTGCGTTTGCCTATGAATTACAGCAAGAGGCTGAGGCACGTGGAGAGGTTTTGCCACCCGCGGCGCGCTTGCATATCGGTGAACCAAGTTTTCGCACTCCAGAACATATCAGACTTGCAGCAATTGATGCCTTACGTACTGAGACGGTGACGTATGGTCCTGCAGCAGGATGGCCCTGGTTGCGTGAACTCATAGCTGAGAAAATCGAACGTGTCAATGGCTATCATGTTGGCCCGCAGCAAGTTGCCATTGCTATGGGTGGTACAGGTGCAATCCAATCAGCTTTGATTGCGACAGTTGGTGTTGGTGACGAAGTGCTCATCCCGGATCCTCATTGGCCGCACTACACTATGCAGCTTGCCAGTTGTGGTGCTACGCCGGTTCCCTATCCGCTCGATCCAGAGAACGAATGGTTGCCGGATGTAGCACACCTGGAACAATTGGTGACTCCACGTACACGCTTATTGCTGATTAACAGCCCTGGCAATCCTACTGGCGCGGTATATCCAGCACAGCTCATGGAAGACCTGCTCGACTTTGCACGACGCCATGATCTCTACCTGCTTTCAGATGAGTGTTATGATGAAATTCTTTTCGAGGGTATACACGTCAGTCCAGGTGCGCTACTTTCACATGACGAGTTTAATCTGGGCCGCGTTATCTGCGTCTATACCTTTTCCAAAACCTATGCGATGACCGGTTGGCGTATAGGTTACCTTGTGACAGGAACCCAGCTTCTCAAGACAATTACCTACATACTCGATGCCGGCTACACGAATATCAGTACCGTCATACAGCGAGCCGCCGCCGCGGCCTTGACAGGCCCCCAGGATTGCGTCGCAGAAATGCGCCAGGTCTACCGCCTGCGCCGTGATCTCGCGGTGAGCCTGCTGAAAGAGCTCGGTCGCTACGTATACAC
>JBKPBA010000136.1:0-10884 GCA_046726675.1 Chloroflexota bacterium | reverse complement strand
GGACGCTTCCACTTCTATGAGGGCTATACGATGCAAGCGCTGACACTCCCTGTGCTTGTCATGCGCACGCTCGGCGCGCATACGTTGATTGTTACTAACGCTGCTGGCGGTATCAATGCGGCATATCGTCCTGGCGACTTTGTGCTAATTCGCGATCATATCAATTTCCTTGGCCTCGCAGGCATGAATCCACTGATTGGACCAAATGATGAACGGCTAGGGGAGCGCTTTCCAGCTCTGGCTAAGGCTTACGACGCCGAACTACGAGCGCTGGCACGTATGGTAGCTGCTAAATGGCCTGAGATTACATTGCACGAGGGTGTGTATGCTCAGGTAGCCGGGCCGAGCTATGAGACGGGCGCGGAACTGAAGTTTTTGCGTACGGCTGGCGCTGATGCCGTTGGTATGTCGACTGCTTCAGAAGTAATAGTGGCGCGCCACATGGGCATGCGAGTGCTTGGAATAAGTCTGATTACGAATACTGCGACAGGGGATGATATAGAAGAAGTTAACCATGCCGAGGTGTTGACAGCGGCTGATGCTGCAAGACCGAAGTTTGCGGCCCTGGTACGAGGGATTTTAGGAGAAATGGGAGGCTAATCAGCCTTTTTTGATCACAATTTGAACCCAACTCCAATTGAAGCTTTTCCCTTTCCAATCCGCAAGCACAACAAGATTGTATGTTCCAGGAGCAACCGATTGAGAGATCGTGTAACTCCAGGATGTCTTGCCAGTCGGAGCGCAAGGTTGTGATTGTTGTGATGGAGCAATATAGTTGAAAGCGCCCATTACCTCTTTAGGAAATGGTTGTTGGATAGTATCAAATGATCTCGGAATAGCATAATTACCTGCTCGTAAGATTGAATTTACATCTCCTTCTTTGGTCAACCAGAGTTTGCAGGTAACATCTGATGCTTGAATAGGATTTTGATTTTTATTTATTATGAGAGCAGAAAAGGTATAGTTAGTACTACCATTGGCAATTTGAAAATAGGAAAAGTCACCTTGATTTATCACGGGTAGATCTAGATTGACGTGTTCTTTTGTTACCGTTGAAACTGGCGGATGGGTCGCCTTTGTAATCGGTGTTGTCCCTGAACCTGTTGGGCCCGTTCCTGCTCCTGTTTTTGCCTTAGGATGTACAAAGGCCCCTACTGCAAAACCACTGATCAGTCCTGAGAAGGCGAAGAGAAGAATAGCGACAACAGCAATTTTGCGTGTTTGCTGGTTGATGTTGTTTGGATGTTGACTTGATAGTGTTTGCATGGTTTATATGTTTCTCTATTCCTTGTGATTGTTCTGTGCTTTCGTCTTCTATTTCGTTAGGGTCATGATAGCACACTACAATATTATCTCTATCTTAATGAACGTATGATAGCCATATTTGGCTCTATCTTAAATGTGGTCAGACTTGCAAAATATAAACACTGACAAGATTGCCGAATACCACGAGGTATCACTCCCATATAGTGCATTTTTACTGGGCAGATTTGGTCTCTGCGCTCCCATGGGGCTGTTCCGTGCTCTCGAGGCCGTTCCCAGGATCGTACTCACCAGGCCGGCGGTCAGCACAAACTCCATAATCAACGCCTGCCAGTCGCTGATGCCTGGCCCAGGCTCAGTTGCGCCGAGCATGCCAGTGTTGCCGAACAATGCCTTCAAGAGCGGGCACGCGAGGGTGGCTCCGACCAACTGGGCAATGATATAGCCAGGAACGCGCCTCCAAGGGGAATCGCGACGCTTGCACATGGGCATGCAGTGAGACAATGAGCGGCTGTGTGCGGACGAGGGGCAAGCTGTCCCGTAAAGGGAAATGGCTTGCCCCTCCCTTTCAGAGCTACTTCCCGAGAATCTGGATCTCCATCGGCCGCAGACTGATAGATATTACATGCAGTGGGCCATTGGTCACCCCGCCGTCGATCTCTGCGACCTCGACGGAGCCGGCCGGACGTTCGATTACCAGCCCCGGTGTCTCAAACTGGTCCTGGTTGCTGAAGAGGACCCGGAACTGCTTCCCAACGGGGTTGATTGTCTCGTCAACGATAACCGTTCCAGCCCAGTTGGTCTGCGTGTTAGTGTTTGCCACGATCAGGACCTCCTGCTCGGAAAGGATGCGCGAATAGCTTACGATGCCGGGAGCGCTGGTGGAAACGCCGAAGTGCACCCCGTCACCTGAGATTGGCCGGAAGTAGCAGCGGCCATAGCGCAGAGCTGGTTGAGTATCGCGCACCAGAGACAGGTGTTGGATGGCCTGAAAGTAAATGCTGTTCTGCGAGAAGGCGTCAGGTTTGCCCCACAGGGCTTCGCGCACGCACTCCGATGAGGAACCGCCTCCCGACAGACCCTGCTCGGTCCCGTAATACATGCAGGGAATGCCCGGCAGGCTGAAGAGGCAGCCCACGCCGAGTGAGACTTGTTCATCGTAGGCGTCTGGCTGGCTCGGGTCCTGGTAGAAGAAGCGCCAGTTCTGGTCGTGGTTATCCAGGAAGGTCACAAAAAAGCCGCTTGCATCGCCGTGTGTGCTGAGAACGCCAGTCTCCACCTGCTTACGATACTCATACAAGCTGTGGAGTTCGGAGGGCGCAAGTTGACCCTTGACCACCGCGGGCAGCTTGTAGAACAGGGGATAGTCGAGGGCGGCATCCACGCCGATCGGTTCGCCCTCGGATAGAGCGTTGCGGCCGATGAAATGGGCGATCTGTTCCTCGGTCCCCCAGACCTCGCCAAAGGTGAAGAAGTTTTTCTTGCCGATACTCTGGGCAAATTCGCGGATGGAATTGGCAAAGTTGCGTGCAAAAAGTGGGTCGAGGTACATCAGGGTATCGATGCGAAAGCCATCAACATCGTATTTCGCGATCAGATAATTGAAAGCGCGCACCAACGTTTGAAACACGATCATCCCCTCGGAGGTCTGGTAATCGGTTACCAGAGCCTTGAGCGAATAGAAGTCGCCTTCGGGGATGATCTGAGAGTCAACAAAGGCGTTGCCCTGACGCTTGAAGAAGCGGTTGCCCTGGAGTTCGCGCGGCCACACAGCAGCATCGAGGGGTGGGTTTGGGGGTGCTTCGGACCACGCCGGATTTGGGTTCCCATCCTCATCGCGCCAGAGAAGCGGATAGGGTTGATTGTTCCAGGGAGCGACAGAGCCAAAGCTGGGATAGGCAAAGACATCGCCCACGTGGTGCAGGACGATATCGAAAATCACGTAAAGGTTGCGAGCGTGTGCTTCGTCCACCAGTTCGCGCAGCTCACTCTCTACAAACTGCGGGTCGTTGCTTGCACGCTCCGGATCGGATGAAAAGCGCGGCTCGATCGCCAGGAAATTTTGAAAGCCGTAGCCATGATAACTGGGTGTGAACTGGCAGTTTTTCAGCAGTGGCGAAAGCCAGAGCGCACCCACCCCTAGCTCTTGCAAATAATCCAACTGCTGCTTTATACCCGCGAAAGTCCCACCCTGGAAATCGCCCCAGGGTTGATCCCAGGGCTGGTGGTGGGGCGGGGCAGCAGAATTATTGAAGCGATCCACCATCATGAAATAGATCCAGGTATCTCGCCAGTCGATCGGTGAAGGAAAGGGTGTCAGCACTTCAACATTGCGGTTTCCCACGTAGACCAGCTTGACTCCTGGCTCGTACGCCTGGTCTAGTGTGTTTTGTACTTCGGCATCCAAGACAGATTCGGGCATGATACGTTCTCCCTTTTTTTGACGAGTCGCGGCGAATGCGATATGTGTATGTTTTTTATCTAGTTGTTTGCTTACTTGCGTAAAGCATCAAGGGCCATACACTGATAGCATACTGAATTGGGGGCGAATAAACAACACTCAAACACACTGTTTTATTGTATGTATCCCTATTAACAAACATGAGAATTGGTCGAATAGTAGCAGTATAAATTCACTAGCCCATTTATTCTAGTTATGCGTAAACTCCCCTTCACTGGGCATCAGCTTGATGATGAACAGTTCGTTCTTTTGTCTGCGGTTGAGGCTGCCGCAACCATAATGAGACGTGGGCCGGTTGCATAGTCTCTTCGACCACCGCTATGAGCCGCTCACTCAAGTGTGTCAGATCCACTTCCTCACGTAAGACTACGCTGAACTCGGCCAGCGTCCGAGCCGCATCATATTTGTGGCGGTAGAACCGGCGATCGATGAGCATCTGGATACGATGACGCAGCGGCTGGAAGAGGAGCACAATCACCAGCGTGGAGCCGACAATGGCCAGTTGGTCTCTTCCAATAAAGTCACGCAAGAGGTATTGCAAGGCTAGAACTAAGCCAATGTAGATCATGGTAAGCGTTCCGGTGAGCGTACCGTAGACCAATGTGCGGTTGATCAGGACATCAATATGCCACAACCGATAACGCAGGATCGAGAAGGTGAGGGCTATCGGAATCAGGAGCAAGGCCAGATGGTTGATCGTCCGGCTGAGCAGGCGTACCAGCAGCGCATCGGAGCCGAGTTGCCGCAGTACTCCTAATGTATTGAGAGCCATGACATAACTGCCAATGACTGTCACTGCCAAGGCAACACCCAGTATCAACCATTTGGTCTGCTGCCGTTGCATTCGAGTAGAGTAGTGCTGATAGCGATAGATCTGAGCAAGAATGCCAACAGCAAGCAGAGCCAGCAATAGCGCGAGATCCCAGGTATCCTGTGGGACATAGTAGAAATTTTCCCCGCTCCGTTTTAAAGAAAAGAAGCGCGGCAGATAGACCAATCCCCACATAGCTGGCCTCCATATAAACAGGGGTGGCAGCAGTATCCATGTCCAACGAGGAACACAATGGCCATCAGGGAAAAGATAGACAAATACCACCTGACTGATTTCAGCAAGGGCTGCTAAAAGCGCAAGTAGCCCTATGGGAACGTTTGCCTCAAAGGCCGGGGCTGTGAAGAGCAGAGCAGTGAACAGCAACATCAAGCCCACAAACAACACCATCCAATCGGCTGAGCGACGCCAGAAAATGAGGACAGCGAAAAGCGCGAATGCCGAAACGGTCATCGTATCGAGTATGATAATGTAGAGCGCAGCAAAATCTGCCGAGAAGCCAAGGTGCGCCAAACCTAC
The DNA here is from genome assembly GCA_046726675.1 of Chloroflexota bacterium. Taxonomy (GTDB): domain Bacteria; phylum Chloroflexota; class Ktedonobacteria; order Ktedonobacterales; family Ktedonobacteraceae; genus DATMNR01. The sequence continues at coordinate 5,812 of JBKPBA010000136.1, read as the reverse complement.
ACGCGTTTCTGGACGTAATGAGAGTGCAAGCTTGTAGGCCTGGGGGATACCCATGCAATAGACGACGAGCATGAAGAGCACCAGTGCAACCCACACCCCTCGTGCGAGAAGAAGCCAGTGCTTTTGCAGGTGTGTATCACGAGTAGGAAGTGGCTCGAGACCACAAGTAGTATGTTCAAACGTATGATGCCAGTGCATACGGTGCTCCTTCTTTGTTTCTCTCGAGCAGAAGAGGAAGGCGACATGAAACCCTCGAACCAGTCACTCCATTGTTGACTCAGATATCCTTTGAAGCGAATATGATGCTGACTCTATGCCATGAGCTGCTCTCCCTTGTGTTTCTTCGCAACGGACGCCCATTTTTCACACTTTTGTTTCGTCTGATGAGAGTATACAGGCAACTCGAGCAAAGGTCATGTATCCGAAGGGACATTCATGGATGTAATGGAGCGTGTATGAGACGAAAGCACATACTACATCTTTCGATACAGAAGAAGTAGTGCGTGTACCAGCCTCAAAATGTGCCTTTCGCATCATGACTTCCCGTCCATTCACTGCTACACTGTAAACAGAAAAAGTACACCAACTGGAGAAAGGAGTCTCCCTATGTCAAAGGTGGTCGAGTACAGCTTTCTCAACGATGAATTGAGCCTTCTCCAACAAGTTGGAGCCCTCCCGTCAACAGGATAGGCTGCGGCACAAAAAGTTCCCTATCCAGGCAGGACAGGATTACAACAATCCCAGTTCTCGTGCTCGCGCGACCGCTTGTGTGCGATTAGAAACGGCAAGCTTCGCCAGAATATTGCTGACATGCCGTTTGGCAGTGCCAACTGCAATTACGAGGTGTTCAGCGATTTCCTCATTGGAAGCGCCAGCAGCCATCAGCTGTATGACCTCCAGTTCTCGCTCGCTCAAGGGATCGAGGAGCGCTTGGTTCCTGAACCGCTCGTTATCGGGAGACGAGACAGGGGAATTACCTGGGGCCAAGGGATCGAGGAGTGCTTGGTTCCTGGATCGATCGTTATCGCGGGACGAGGTAGGAGGATTCCCAGGGGCCATTTGAGCGTGTGTCAGCAGTCTCTGAACGTATCCTAGCAGACTCGGATCATCCCCACCTACCTGTGAGAGAAGTGCCAGCATTGGTGCCCCTTCGTCCAGAAAGATGCGTACGTAGCCCTCTGGTTCAGCCAGGGTGAGGGCTTGTTTGAGTATATTCAGTGCGGCAGGGAAATCACCACGTGCGTGCAGAGCCAGGGTTCTCAGCACCAGGATTTCGATGGCACTGTGTATGCGTGCTTTCGACTGGGCATCAGCGAGGAGCCGCCCTAACAGCACCAGCGCGTCAATCAGAAAAGGACCCGAGGGGTTCGCTCGTCCCTGCGCAATACGCACCCGTGCCAGGGTCAGATACTCCCGCTCATAGAGATAGCCGGGGTCATCATTGACAGAGAGAGAACATCCATCGGCCCAATGGATGGCAGTCCTGATATTCCCTTGCGCTAACGCGATATGGGCCTGTACGGCAGCTCCTTGAGCGAGCAGGTAAGGCATGAACGGTCGCTGGCGAGCCAGGTAAGCATGCTGTTCTAACAATGCAAACGCTCGACCATACTCACCACGGGCCTGCAAGAGTCGTGCCAGTGAGGTATATCCCAGCGCAATGATCGGCGCATCGGCTGTCGTTCTCCCCTCGACGATCGCTATCCCCTGCGCCAGGTACTCTTGGGCTGTGTCCAGGTCATTCCACTCACGCCATAAGTCGCCCACACCAAAGTAGTAGGATGGACCGCTCGGGAGGGTACGTAACACTTCTGGCCACGGCACTTTCTGTGCCACCACCTCATAGGTAGCAAGTGCCTGGCGGAGTCGACCTTGAAGCACCCTCATCCGGGCTAAGTTGGTAATGCTTCTTGTCGCTAGCGACAGGTTGCCCGATGTCTGAACGTGTCCTACCGCCTCTTCGGCCACTCGTTCCATCGTCGGGGTCACATTCCCATCGCTAAAGTAAGCGAGAACGCTCATAGCAATAGCCGGGGGTCGCAAGAATGCCTTCACTGGGAGCAAATTCAGTGCCCGGCGTGACAGTTCGACACAACGTTCAATATTGCCATAGTAGAGGGCGATGTTTGCACGCAAAGTGACTATTTGACCTTGATGGGTCTGTGTCTCGTCCGTTGGTGCTCGCAATTGAAGAGCAGCTTCAGCCTCTTGGAGGCGAGTCTCGGCAGCCTCAAGCTGACCGAGGTACAACAATAAGTAGGCGTGATAAATAGAGAGGATGGGATGCTGATGCATCACCTCCTTGGGAAGTGCATTGAGCCAGTTGAGGTACATCTGGAGGGGCTCTCCGCGTACCACCATTGATGGATCAACCTGGAGGATCAAGCGGGCGGCACGCTCAAACTTGGAGGCAGCAAGTGCATGCTGCACAGCGTAGATAAGCAGCTGGTTTTCCTCATACCAGGTACTGGCTCGCTGATGCAGTGCCGGGATGCGATCAGGGTGGGTCTGTTTCAAACGACTGCGCAACACATCGGCAAATAAGTGGTGATAGCGATACCAGCGTCGCTCATCATCTAGAGCGATCAGGAACAAGTTCCGGGCATCAAGCTGCTCCAGCATCGCCTGCCCATTGTTCTCTCCAGTCACCACATCGCAGAGCGGCCCACACAGGCGATCAAGAATACAGGTGTCTAAGAGAAATTTCTGCACCGGTGGAGATTGCTGCATCAGCACTTCCTCGCTCAGGTAGTCGAGCACGAACCGGTGCGTTCCTGCGAAGGCTGCAATCAATGTAGAGACATCGGGCCGCTCCCGCAAGGCGAGGGCAGCGAACTGCAAGCCAGCAATCCAGCCTTCCGTCCTGGTCTGCAAGAGCGCGCTCTCCTGCACCGAGAGGTCTACTCCCATGACCATGCGCAGAAACTGCTCTGCTTCCTCCTGGTCAAAACGCAGGTCCGGCGCACGCACTTCGGTCATCTGCCCCCGTGCACGTAACCGCGCTAAGGGGAGCGGTGGATCGGCACGGGTCGCGATGACCAGGGGCATCTGTGGTGGCAGGTGCTCCACGAGATAAGCGAGGGCTCGATGAATCGGCTCAGCCGTGATGACATGGTAGTCATCGAGCACCAGAGCAAAGCCTGGTCCCTCGTAGGTACTCAGCTTGTTGATCAATAAGGCAAGCGTCGTTTCCAAGGGGATCGATTGCCGAGCCTGCAAGAGCGGCAAGACGCTAGTCCCCAGGTGTCGGTCCAACCGCTGCAAGGAAGCCAGCAGGTAGGTGAAGAAGCGCGCGGGATCATTATCCTCGGGCTCGACGGAGAACCAGGCGACAGGAGTGCCCCTGGAGGCAAGCCAACTTGTGAGGAGCGTGGTTTTACCGAACCCAGCAGGTGCTGAGAGCAAGGTCAGGGATCCCTTTATCCCCTGTTGCAGTCGTTCGGTCAAGCGGGAACGATGAACCAATGACGGCCGCAGATGCGGTGCATGCACTTTCGTTAGAACGAGCGGTGTTGGTGGTGGCTGGGTGGGTGCGGAGAATGTGCCCTCCACGGTAGTGGTCCTCGGTGGTCTTCTGCCTGCTGATGAGGTTACTGGCCCTGGTACAAGCCCTACCTCCTCATGCAGCTCTTCAGACTGCTGAGAAGTAGCCAGTGCTTGTGCCGCCTGCTCTAGCCGCGCCAGCGTCAAGTCGCTGCTGGGACCCAGGTAGCGCTTGGTGACTTTCCCCTCGACACGTGCATAGGCGTACCAATAGCCTTCTCCACGAGGCTTGCGTTCCTTGCGAGCCGTGTAGAACCCCGTTTTGCCATGGAAAGCAAACGAGGAGATCGAATGCAGCCACACCGCCCAAGATGGGCTTTCAGGCACCATCTCCAGCGTTGTGTTCCCCTGTCCCGTAGCCACCATATAGGTTTGATCGGTCTCGCACCATGTCACAGTGCAGGCAGCCTGCTGTGGCATCTGCTTCCTCTCGTGAGCATTTCCTAGAGCGCCGGTCAAGTAATCAAGCTGCGTCCTGAAGCTCAGCAGAAAGCTGCTGGGAGCGAGCCAGGACATGCAAATTGTGGACGACAGCGCAGCGGCGCAGATCGAAGAGATTCTTGCGCAGTCCGCGATAGCGGGCGCGTCGGCCTTGCCACCGACCAACATGGGCAAGGGTATGCTCAACGGCCACCCGTTCGCGCAGTTGGGTCCGCCCTTGTGGCGTCTGCTGACGTTGGCGCAACTCGATGAGCAAGGCTTCATCGGGGTGGATGCTCACGCTGCGCCCCTTGGGACTGGTCGTGCATTGGGCTTGCAGGGGGCACTGAGCACAAGTCTCTTTGGGAAAGTGAACCACGCCGCCTGGTACAAAGGGCATCTCCTGCTCAGCCGGACAGCGGATGACCTGCCGCTCCCAATCCAGGGCAAACGCCTGCTTGTGAAAGCGTTTGCTCTCGCGAACCGGCCAGGCTTTGCAATACACCTCCAGTTCATCGCTGCGCTCCCGTACCAAATGGCTACTCAAATAGGCCCGATCGATGTGCAGTTCTTTCAAAGAAACCTTTTGCCGATCCAGGTCCAGGCTGATCGCTTCGGTCACGCTGGCCTCCGGCGCATTGGCAGGAGTGAGGCCCACCGCACGGATGAGGCCCGTGTCCAGATCGTGAAGCACATGCCGTTTGTAGCCATCGACGCGCACACTCCGACTTTTGCGCCCATGACGCATCTGCCCATCTTCGACACTGATGCGCCGGTCTTTGGCAACCCCTTTGATCAGGCTCGATTTCCCGTTCTCATCAACCTGCACATCTTGCGCTTTGACCTGTTGGGCGATATCCAGTGACGGCTGAGCCAGTTCCCTCTCTTCCCGTTGCAGCGTCTGCACCCAGGTTTCCACGGTCTGCAACACCTTCAAGACCAGACTCAAGGCCTCTTCTCGCTGCCCAAGCTGATCCCAGTCTCGATCCAGCGCCGCTTTCAGGCTGGGTTCACACACCATTTCTGCCCCAGCCTCTTGTGCCACCTCGACCAACTCCCGCCCCTGTTGATCGGCCACCACGCGCATGACCCTGTTGAGCGCGTGTCCCACCAAATTATAGGTATCTTCGACTCGTCCTGCTCCCCACAGCGGACTGCTATCTAACGCCGCGCGTAAGGCTCGTGGCCCAAAGGCCTGACTTTGGTTCGCGATCTCGATGGTTCGTTCGATGAGCCGTCGATCCATCTGGGCCTCGATGAGCCGCTGACGGAAGGCCACCAGCGTTCCTTTACTAAATGGTGCATGCTCGGTATCCAGACAATCGAGCACCAACTGCCAGCGGCGATCCATGACCGTCGCCTCAATGACCTCATCATCGGAGACGCCCGTATACGCCTCCAAGATCAGCGCTAGCGCCAGCATCGCCGGGGCGACCGGCGGCTGTCCGCGCTCCGCTTTCCCATACAGCCTCGCCAATTCTTGCTGAAACGCTTCGTCGAACAGTTCCTGTCTGTGCTGGCGCAAAAAGACAAACAACTTGGCTTTCCGAATCCTCTTCACAATCTGCTCTTCTTGCTCTGATAGCTCTACTGGTGGTTGCCAAAGCGATGGTTGCATCTTCTTCCTCCTGATAAGGGCGTTTTTCTTGAGCTAACCATCTCTGGCTTTTTCTGTCAATCTCATCCTTTCCATTTCTTGACCGACGCTCTAGCGCATGTGGTTCTCTATCACCGTGGTTGTACGCCAGTGGAACCTCACCGGATCATGCCATTGTATGCAGAGCGCCCTGGCCTGAAGCCCCGTATGGAAGCGGTTGTCATCAAATATCTGGCCGCACGTCGTTTGACC
>JBKPBA010000135.1:0-17907 GCA_046726675.1 Chloroflexota bacterium | reverse complement strand
CATTTAAGTGACCCGCATATTGTGCGAATTTTTGATTATGGAGATGAGAGTGACATCCACTATATCGTGATGGATTATATTGACGGTCAGAACCTTAAGTACCATACCTTGACTCACGGACCTATGGATGCATTACGCTCGCTTGATTACGCAAAACAAATTGCCGCGGGGTTAGACACAGCCTACAAGCATGGTGTAGTCCATCGTGACATCAAGCCACAAAATATCGTCATCAATAGCCAGGATGTAGTGAAGATCACTGATTTTGGTTTAGCGCGCAGCAGGGAAACTGTGACCCTAACCCAATCCAATGTCTTTATGGGTACAGCCTACTACATCCCACCAGAACAAGCAGAAAGTGGGCGTTTAGCTGATACCCGCTCCGACCTTTACTCAGTCGCGGCTGTATTATTTGAGATGCTCACGGGTCATCCTCCCTTTGAAGGAGAAACTGCGGTTGACATTGTGATAAAGCATATGAACGAAAAAGTTCCTTCGATCTGCCGCATCCGACTCGATTTACCACCCGAGTTGGATCAGTTCATGCAAAAGGCGATGGCAAAGTCTCCAGCAGATCGTTACATTACGCCAAAAGAGTTCATTGCTGCAATAGAGCAATTGCAGCAACGAATTCAGGCTACTCAGCCTAAAGGCCGCGTGACTGTCGAATACAATCCGGCGGCAGAAAACGGATATGAACAGCAACAAGGGCAAAAAGTACCAGAAGTTCAAGCAGTAGCAGCACAGTCTAAACAAGAACCCGAACGCCCGAGAGCGAAAACTGATGCAGAGGTTGTAAAGCCGCCGTCAATACCGCAAAAAAAGGCCCGTTTTTACGTTCTAGCGAGTAATCAGTATATTGAATTGACAGGAGAACTGATGGTTGTCGGGCGTCAGGATCCGGTGCTGGGTATCTTCCCGGAGATTAATCTACCTGACAAGACAGTTGGGCGACGCCACGCATATGTGCGAAACCAGCAGGGACAATATACAGTCGAAGACCTCAATGCCCTGAATAAAACTCGACTAAATGGAGTAATCTTAACGCCGCATGAAGAGCGTACACTCAAAGACGGCGATATTCTACGTTTTGGCAGTGTTGAGGTACGTTTTGAATTGCGATAAATGCATTTGTAGGGGTGCGATATTTCGCGCCCAAAGGATAAACGGGTGCAACTACTACCAGCATTTGCGCCCCTACAATGGAGAGAGGTGAACGACATGAGAGAAATTCTCAGATTTGCAGGTAATGTTATTGTCGCATACCAGGCACAACCGTTAAACAAAAATTCGTATTCCATAGTGGTTGCTTCCCTGGTATCAAATCCCATTGTCATAGCGGTTGCTGCCCTGGTAGTAGCAGCCATAATCCTGATCGCAGCGCTACTACTCTTCCGTAATAGCGGAAAGAAGAAAAAGGCAAATGCTGCGATGTCTTCGGATTGGCAACGTCAGGGACAACAAGCTTCACCGCCGGGATGGAACCAACAGGGAAGTATGCCAGGTGCAAATTCTTGGAGCCAACCAGGTCAGCAACCCAATGCATGGGGTGCTCAGCAACAACCAGCAGGGTGGGGCACACAACCTGCCGTTCCTCAACAACAAACTCCTGGCTGGGGACAAATTCCTGCTCAACAACAGGCCGCAGGGTGGAGCCCACAACCTGCCACTCCGCAACAACCTGCTGTGTGGAATACCCAAACGCCTGCTCCTCAACAACTCGCCCCGTGGGACGTGCAGAACCCCGCTCAACAACAACAGGCCGCAGGGTGGAGCCCACAACCTGCCGCTCCGCAACAACCTGCTGCGTGGGGGACGCCAGGTTCCGGAAGTATGGGGGGACAGCCACAGTGGGATGCACCCGCTTCGCCTGATGCATGGGCACAGCCTCAACAGGGAGTATCTCCATGGGGCCAGCAGGGTAACCAACCTGCCGCTCCCACAACCTATGGGAGTGGTGGCGGTTCAGGTCAAGCGTGGTCACCACCAGCACCGGGAGCCGATCAATGGGGTCAGCCCATCCAACCAGCGCAACCAGGTGCCTGGGCAGCGGGCGTCCAACAAGCGCCTCCTGCTACCCCTGCCGGTGGGAATATGCCCTGGCAGCAACCAGGACAAGGACAGGGGCAGGCACAACCAGGTGTTGGGGCCAGTCCCTTTGAAAGCCCTGAGAGTGACAGGACCATGCTCCGCAGCACCGGTGGCTCTCAAGGGATGGGAGTGGTACGCATTGAAGAAGGCAAGGAGCCTGGGCGTGTCTACGAAGTCCGTAAAGAATCGCTGAGCATTGGACGCAGCCGCGAAAGCGATATCTTTCTCGAAGACCTGGCCGTTTCCAGGCTCCATGCATCCATCCTTAGCCTGGGAAACAACAATTATGCCCTCAGGGACGAGGGCAGCGCCAATGGCACCAAAGTCAATGGTCAGCCGGTGAACAAGTACCAACCTTATCCTCTTCAGGAAGGTGATAAAATTCAGCTTGGCCAGACAGTTTTGGTCTTTGCCAGGCGTTAATTGCACTTTAGGGGGACACTTACCAAGTTATGCAACAAGATCCCCTGATTGGTACTTTCCTTGGTAAATATAAAATACTGGCTCCACTTGGCCAGGGAGGCATGGCACGTGTGTACAGGGCACATCAGGAGAATCTTGACCGAGAGGTTGCGGTCAAGGTTCTCCCACCCTGGTATGCAACAGACCGCAATTTTGTCGATCGCTTTAATCTCGAAGCCAGGTTGATCGCCCGGCTCTCCCATCCTAATATTGTAACAATCCACGATTTTAGCGAGCAAGATGGCCATCTTTACATCGTAATGCAGTTAGTCGATGGTGGCACTCTGAAACACCTCCTGGATTCATTGAGAGACTCATCAAGTTTTGGCAATCAAAACGACCAGGATGGCTTGGGTACTATGAACATTATGCAAACTAACCGCATCTTTCAGCAACTTGCCAGCGCACTCTCATATGCCCACGAAAAAGGGATTATTCATCGGGATCTTAAACCTGTCAATGTTTTAATGGATCTCACAAACCGTCCTATTCTTTCCGATTTTGGTATTGCAAAGGCGCTTGAAAGTAGCAACGGCTTGACTCGTCCGGGCGCAGGAGTGGGTACACCCGAATATATGTCACCTGAACAATGTAAAGGAGAACCGGTGGACCGTCGAGCTGATATCTACGCACTCGGTATTATGTTGTATGAAACTTTGACTGGGCGGACACCATTCATCGGCGATAACTATCATGCCATCGCCCACAGCCACATATACGAGGAACCACCAGACCCACGTATATTTAATCGTCAGATTCCTTTATTAGTTCGAGATGTTATCCTCACTGCACTCCAAAAAAATCCGGAGTATCGATATCAAAATGCCAGTGATTTAGCGAAAGCCCTCGGACTTGCGATTCAGGCAACAGGAAGTGAAAGCACCTATCCAGGATCGACACATAGGCCTGCCTCAATTGTTCACGCTCCTACATCACCACTCTACTTGTGCCCCAATTGTGGACGCACCAACAAACCCGATGTATATTTCTGTACGCGGTGTGGCTCTCTGCTCAATCCCTGTCCCAACTGCCGCAACAAAAACAAGGCTAGAGATCGTTTCTGCATAAAATGCGGCTACACCCTGAAAGCACAATCTTAAACTTAGTGAGAGTTCTAGGAATGCAGAGTCCTTCTTACCAATGGGAAACGCACTTCGGCGCAGGTGCGAGGGGACAACTCCATAGTGCGTCGTAATGTAAACTCCCCTCCAATATCCCCCATAAGATTTCGTATAAGCGAAAGACCCAATCCTTCACTGCCATCTTCCTCAAGTGGCTCAGATACAGGTGGACCATTCCCTGTATCGAGAACCTCGACAATGACCATGCCATCTTCTTCTCGCCCGTTTATCGTAATGATTCCCTCTTTCATCCCTGCCATTCCATGCTCGATTGCATTCGATACCATCTCGTTAAGTACCAGCGCGAGAATGGCTACTGCACGAGAAGGAATGACGATGGAACACGGATCTACCTCAATTGTGATATGCGAATCAAGAGGGCGCAGATTTGCATTTGCAACCCCCACGATCTTACGAGCTATATCATCGACGCGCGCTTCGCTAACATCCTTATGTGAAAGCAAGTCATGTGTTGCTGCCAATCCTTGCACACGGTTCACACTCTCAGCAAGAATGTGACGAACTTCAGCCGATCTCGAACGTCTGCGCTGTAAAGAGAGGATACTTGCGACCGTGGCAAGGTTATTCTTAACGCGGTGATGGAGCTCTCGTAGTAAGGCAGACTTGAGTTCAAGTCCACGACGAGTCTCTTCATATAAGCGGGCATTGTCGATTGCGATTGCTGCTTCATTCGCAAATGTTACAACAAGTTGCATTTGTTCTGGACTTAACTGGTGCCGGTGACTGCTATAGATACAAATACAGCCGAGTATATTTCCTTTCACCTGAAGAGGTACACATAAAACAGAATGAATTTCAGACGAAATCATTGGGTCTTGACGGAGAAAACACTCTTCATCTTCATGTAAACAGTCAACAGCCATGAAAGGATGCCCGACTTGTACAGCACGCCCGGCGCAACATTGGCCAACAGGAACCTGAACACCTTGACCATCTGTTGCATCGAGTCCATAATGAGCCACAATGTGTAGCTGCTTTTTATCAGCATCCAATTCGAAAATACAGGAGCGTTCTGCTCCACTCAGTTGGACTGCCTGGGTTGTAATAATCTGTAGAACACGATCCAATTCAAGAATCGAGGTGATTATTCCAGTAACACGGTGGATAGTAGATAGTTCATGTATTTTGCGGCGTAACTGCTCGTCTGTCTGCTCATAGAGTCTCCCATTTTCGCTATTGATAGCAATGATACCTGCGATAACCTCAACAAAATCTATCTCCTCGGTGGTAAAGTCTCGCGGCTCGAGCGCCTGAACACTAATGACACCTATCAAGCGTTCTACCGTCCCGAAGAAAATGATAGGCACTGATAGCAGTCCACGATACTCCTGTCCACAGGCACGAGCTTCAATAGCAAAATTTGCATCAGCGAGAGCATCATGAACTAGTAGGGGGGTACCTTTGTCTGCTACCCAACCACTATATCCTTCGCCCAGGTGAAGCATATAGTGCATCCCTCCCAGAGGTCGAGGACCATTTGTAGCACGTAGTGTCAGAGTACGTTGCAATTCGTCATAATAGAAGATTGAGCAATAATCAGCCCTTAATTCCTCTGCCATTTTCCCGGCAGTGATTTCGAGAGTCTGATCCTGATCCATAGTGGAATTACTGATACTGTTAATGCGTTGTAATGCCTGTAAACGATGTTCGAGATGCCGCTCCATACGCTGACGCTCAAGCAAAGCCTGGTCAATCACTGCCTGGTAGCCACGCGTGAGAGCTGATATACAGAGAGATTGCAGTTGATAGAGGCGTGATTTGGCTTCTATTAAGAGGTGCAAATGTGCATCCTCATGGTTGAAAAGCCCGTTACACTCATGTGCAAGCGCGTCGATATAGGATTGCAGACCCTGAATGCGCGCCTCTATCTTACCGCCTTGCTCGGCGAGAGCCCGGCCAGACCGCTCAAAACGATCAATTAAGGCTGGACGATCGTTACTAATAAAAGCATTGAGGAGTAACCAGGCATCGCTACCTTCCTCCGGCCCAGAGAATTCACCTGAGGCGTGCTGTAATGAAGCTCGTAATCTGGCAATATGTTGCGCCAGTATTTTCTCGACCTGCTCTACATCACTGCTGTGAATCACGATTCTTTCCTACATTTACCCTATTGGCAGATATGCAGCGGCAGTAAAAGCAACCCACATGTCAAGAAAGTCTATAAAACTTCCTATTCGCAGAATTCATCACTTTACTCGCTGAAAAACTACCCTCATTACTCCACTAGACACCATAAACCATATGACTCATGTTAGCATCATTGTATTTGGACCACCTATTTCTGTCAAGGAAGCAAGCAGTAAAATAATAGCCCATTATGCAATACATTACTTACTACCGCAATAGTTATTCGTTGAAACAAGTAAAGGTACATAATGAGGTCAATAATAACCTTGAGAGACTATGACCATGAAATGCACAAGTTGTGGATTGCCACTTTCGCCATCACGTACACCAACCAACTGCCCTCGCTGCAGAACACCTACTAATGCAGCCTCAACCACAGCGCAGCCACAATATCAACAAGTTAATTGGGGAACTCCAGGAGTGGTCGATGCAGGAGCAGGAACATCTTCCCCAAATTACCAATGGACGCAAAATGTGCTGGGCCATCCTACTTATTCACCTCCACCACAACCGCCCCGATCTGGGCAAATGTGGTTATCGGGACACGTCTCCCAACCTGGATTTCCTCCAGGTCCACCTCTCCAAGTCACGCCTCCCCCTGGCTCTCGCAACACAAAGCTGGGATTAATATTGGCAGGCCTATGCATACTTGCAGGAGGCTTGATCCTAATTTTCGTTTACTTTCTAGCTATAGGTTTACCTGGAAGTAACTCAAGTAATTCAGCTACGACAACCAGCACTCCGAACGTATCTTCGTCTACACCTACAACAGCGCCCTCTACTACGGCTGTCCTTTCTCCAACGGCAACCATCTATCCTGGACGGCAATATATAGACAGTGCCCAGATGTCAGCCGCTGTAGATCCAAATAGTTTGCAACCAACACAACTCACTACAACATTCAAAACCGACCAGAAGATATATGTCTCCTTCCAACTGCATCCCCCTGGACATAATGGCGCTATTTGTATCATCTGGTATCTGAATAGCAAGCAAATCACAAACTTCAGTCTCCCCGTCAGTGCGACAAGCAAATACAGTTATGCCTATGCTATATATGGTGGGACAGGCGCAGCCTACGTGGAACTCTTCTGGGCAAGTACAACCCAGTGTACCGACCAGGTTCTGGCTCAAAATGTTAATTTTACTGTAACTAACTGAAGCCTTGACTTTATATCAAATCATGTAATATGTATGTATACATTGTTACCTGCGATAGAGAACGCCAAGGAATTCTATTCCTCATGCCAGAACAAGAACGACGCATTGAAAAAGATATACCACTACGCTACGATATTCGCACCCTGGGAGATGCTCTTGGGCGTGCTATTTTGCTGCACGATGGATCCCAGGTCTTTGACACAGAAGAGATGTTGAGACTGAACTGTAAGCGTCTCAGAGAGTGCTCTGAGCGCCTTGCTTACGCATCTGAACCGGAATACATGCAACTCCAGGCAGAAATTGTCCTATTAGACCAGAAAATCAGAGACATAATAGAGAATTGCGACCTGGATACTGCAATCGATGTAATTCGTGCGTTTACCGTTTATTTTCATCTCGTCAACACTGCCGAGCAGTATCATCGTATTCGTCGCCGCCACATCTATGCAATAGCCGATAACCCTGCCGCTCAACGCGGCTCACTGGCGGCCCTCGTCGAGTTTTTTCAGCAAAATAGCCTGGATACTACGACTATCCAGGAACTCTTCAATCGGCTTTCAATTGAGCTTGTCTTTACAGCCCATCCTACTGAGGCCACGCGACGCAGCTTGATTATTAAATCCCGTCGGTTAGCTGAACTACTCGAGGCCCACGATCATGAGGCAAGAATGCCTCAACGCCAACGAGCAAACTGGCAACGTGAACTCGAAAGCACAGTTGCTCTATTGTGGCGCACCGACTCAGTACTTCATGTACGCCTGGAGCCACTGGATGAAATTAAAATGGGACTCTATTACCTCGAAGAAATCCTCTACCATGTCGTGCCCGAACTCTATGAAGAATTAGAACAACGTTTACAAGCGTATTACCCTGATGAGAAACTTACAATCCCACCATTTCTACGTCTTGGCTCCTGGATTGGTGGTGACCAGGATGGAAATCCCAATGTGGGGCCAGAAACGCACATGCAAGCGCTTCATTTGCAGCGAGCACGTGTAATTGAACATTACCGTTCATCCATCGAAGCTCTGGCTCAAGATTATTCGCAATCCTTCAAGTATTGTTCGGTTACCAGGGCATTAGAACAATCAATTGCTGATGATGCCCGCTGCATGCCTGACTATGATCGTGAACTTGGTCCACTAACCGCACAGGAGCCTTATAGACGGAAACTTTCCTTTATGTGGAAACGCCTGGGTGCAACAGTGACTATCCATGATGGAAATGAAGGAAAAGGAGATCACTTATTCTACAGCAATGCAGATGAACTACTGGTTGATCTTGAGTTGGTGCGTGAGAGCTTATTAGCTGATGGTGAGCAAGATCTGACGCTTGGTAGGTTGACAAGGCTCATTCGACAGGTGCAGGTTTTTGGCTTTCATTTTGCTGCGCTGGACGTGCGACAGCATAGTGAACGCCATGCAAGCGCACTGGCTGAGTTACTTCAAGTAACAGGTTTGCTTCAAGGTGATTATCGTTCATTGGACGAGGCTGAGCGGGTACATATTCTGGAAAGCCTGTTACGCGATCCACGTATCCTGCCACGCCATAAACTGTACTTCAGTGTGGAGACCACTCATATACTTGCAACATTCGATGCGATTTTAAGGGCACGCGAGGAGTTTGGCACAAATGCGATAACATGCTACATCATCAGTATGGCATGCACCTTAAGTGATCTGTTAGAAGTGCTGTTTTTTTGTAAAGAAGCAGGCATTCCTGATCTGCCCATCGTGCCGCTCTTTGAAACTATCGATGACTTGCGTTCATGCACAACGATATTGGAGAGCGCGTTTAATCACCCGATCTATTGTGCACATTTAGAAACGTGCCACAATCAGCAGCAGATTATGCTAGGCTACTCCGATAGTAGTAAAGATGGAGGGATTCTGACCTCTAGCTGGGAACTATACCAGGTACAGCGCAGATTGACCGATCTTGGAGCACGCTCTTCCATCGACATAACAATCTTTCATGGTCGCGGGGGAGCAATTGGGCGTGGTGGTGGCCCAATCTACGAAGCCATTCTTGGTCAACCTTCAGGTTCAGTTAATGGGCGTATTCGTATTACTGAACAAGGCGAAATGCTCTCGTTCAAGTATGGGTTGCCCGCTATTGCGTTGCGAAATCTGGAACTGGTTGTTGCCGGCGTAATGCAATCTAGCTTGCCAGAGGAGAAGCTCAAGGACACCGAATTATCTGTTCGTGTCCCTGAACGCTGGTCAGAGGTGATGGAACGCCTATCTGCAAGCGCCTATACTCGTTATCGTCGCCTGATCTACGATGATCCTGATTTTCTACACTTTTTTGAGCAAGCCACTCCAATTCTTGAACTTGACTGGCTCAATATCGGTTCGCGGCCAGCACGCAGATCAAAAGGACGCAGCATCGAAGAATTACGAGCGATTCCCTGGGTCTTCGCCTGGATGCAAAGTCGTTATGTTTTGCCAAGCTGGTATGGCGTAGGAGGAGCTCTCGAAGAGTACGTGAGTGAGGAAGTTGGACGGTTGGAGGATTTGCAGGAGATGTATCATACCTGGCCTTTTTTCCGCGCTTTACTCGACAATTTGCAGATGACACTTTCTAAGGCCGATATGCACATTGCACAGCATTATACATCACTTGTCGATGATGAGAAACTTCGCCAGCGTCTTTCACAGGAAATTCTGGAGGAGTACGAGCGTACTCGGAATATTTTATTAAAGATTGTTGGGGGAAAAGCCTTGCTTGATGCTACGCCTGTACTTCAACGCTCAATTCGGCTGCGAAATCCCTATGTCGACCCTTTAAGCTACTTCCAGGTGATGCTGTTAAGAAAATTGCGCGCACTCGGCGGCCCTCTCCTACTGGATGAGTCCAATCTACAAAGTGCAAGTGAACAAGAACAAGAACGCGCTCGCCTCACCTATGCAGTTCTTTTGACGATCAATGGCATTGCTGCAGGTTTACGGAATACAGGGTAGATATGGAGCGTTGACTCAATTTGATATCATCGATTACAAGAGTCGAGGGTAGTATTACTCCCATTTGGTGAACGGTAAACTCCATGTAACAGGGAAATTAAGAAGGAAAGTATGTACGTATTTGACTTAATAAAGCGGCGGCGTAGTATTGGCAAAATGACCAGCGAGCAACCAACCCGCGAGCAAATAGAGCACCTATTAGAGGCTGCTACCCACGCACCCAACCACCATAAGGTGCAACCCTGGAAATTCATTGTGCTGGCAGGTAATGCCCGTGAAGAACTCGGCACAGTAATGGCAATGTCTCTGGCTCGTCGATTAGAAGAAACCAGTAGCGAGAAAGCACAAGCCATTCTGAATAAAGAGCGTAATAAACCTCTACGTTCACCTGTAGTCATAGTAGTAGTGGCTGAATCTCCCAAACAACCGAAAGTGATGGAAATTGAGAACATCGAAGCTACCGCTGCCGCAGTTCAGAATATGCTCCTGACTGCCGAAGAGATGGGGCTTGCATGCATGTGGCGTACTGGTGATGCCGCCTACGACTCGCATGTTAAGCAGTGGCTTGGGTTGGAATCAGGCGAGCACATTGTCTCTTTTCTCTACGTTGGTTACCCGGCCATTCCTCATCTAGAGCGTATTCCCATTTCATTCAAGGAGAAGACAACCTGGTCAGGATGGGAGAAATAACCACCAGGATGGGCTATAATTTTCCCTCGTGATAGCAGGAAAAATTATAGCCCATCCTGGTGATTTAATACTTTATCAGAGCGAACACATCATGGCCTTTAAGTTGCTCACGGCCTCTTAGAAATGTCAGTTCAACCAGGAAAGCGATACCTGCTATGTGCCCTCCTAACTTCTCAACCAATTCCATTGCCGCTGAAACAGTACCACCAGTAGCCAGGAGATCATCCACAATTAAGACACGTTGCCCGGGTTTAATCGCATCGGTATGGATTTCTACGATATTCGTGCCGTACTCCAACTCATACTCAACCGTCACTGTCTGATGTGGTAATTTGCCGAATTTGCGTACAGGCACAAATCCACAGTTCAGTAAGTACGCAAGCACCGCGCCGAAAATAAAGCCACGGGATTCTACTCCAACAACAGCTTGAATTCCAGCACCGGCATAGTGAGCCGCAAGACGATCTAATGCAGCATGAAAAGCAGCCTTATCTTGCAACAAAGGTGTAATATCCTTGAAAAGTATCCCTTTCTGTGGGAAATCAGGGATGTCTCGTATCCAATCTTCCAGGTGTATAGACTCAGGTATTGACGACATTGGTAACGCTCTCCTCTACTGTTCAATAGGCTATGACATAGGGCAACCCATTTGAATAGCTCTAGTCGTCGTGAATTTATCAGGGCTGTTTATAATCGTGCAAGACCAGGATCGATTGATCCTCATAACGCCCTAAGAAGTATACCTCAGCATAAACACTCATGCAAGATGAGAAAAACTAAGTTCTCACCGCTGGTTGCTGTTGTGCTTGCACAGGTTGCTGCGGTGGCGGTGGCGGCAACGGAGATGTGCAATATCCACAGCGAGTAGCCATGAGTGGCACACTGTTCAGACAGTACGGACAATCACGAGTGGTAGGAGGAGCCTGGACCTCCTTGGGTTTAAACCGTTCCATCAGGGCATTCACCGGACGCACAATAAAGAAGTAGATCACGAAGGCTAAGATCAAGAAAGTGATCACGGCGTTGATGAAAGTGCCAATATTTACGGTTGCGCCAGGGTTATAAAACGGGTGAAACTTCCAAGTCGATAGGCTGCCACCGGGCAAAGGTATCAGAGGCGTAATCACATCGCTGACCAGCCCATTCACAACGGAACTAAAGGCAGCGCCTATCATGATACCAATTGCTAAGTCCACGACGTTCCCGCGCAGAATGAAGGCTTTAAAACCGCCCAACCAATTTTTCGTGTGCTGCTCCGCTTCCGATACAGTTGGGTTATTCCAGATATCCATAAAGATAATCCTCCAGTTAGATGTTTGAACAAGTATTATCCATCAGTCCTTTTTATTATCTAACACGTATGAGCGCGTAAATTGTGATACGTAGGTACTATTTCGTCAGTAGAATTTTCCTACGCGTTTAGTTTTGCAATTGTTACGCCATCCCCACCTTCCTGAGGCGGCGCTGGCGTAAAGGACTTCACCAACGGGTGGTGCGCCAACTGTTCGCGTACGGCCGTTCTTAACGCTCCTGTACCCTTTCCATGCACAATGCGTACAGTGGACATACCTGTCATTACTGCGTCATTCAAGTAGCTATCCAGTTCCTCCAACGCCTGCTCAACACGCCAGCCGCGAATATCAAGTTGTGTCGCGACCTCCGGCAAATCCTCGTAACGCGGTAGAACCACTGCTGGTTGTGACTGCGTTCGCTCCTGCATTGATGCCTGGCGTTTGCTCAACCGCTCGATGTTATCAACACTCACACGGAAACGCAACGCACCCATCTGCACCTCTGCCTCGCTGCGATCAGGGGAAAGTCCTACCAACTCGGCATTCTGACCAAAGCTAAGCACACGTACAGTGTCACCGATTTGCAAAGGCCCTTCCCGGGCACCCGCAAGGGGTGCCCCTACATCTTCCGTATCAGCTTTTTGAACCGGGCGGCGTGGCGCGGCGACTGGTCTAACCTTCTCTGCAAATTCACGTACCTGTTGACGTGCCTCACCTAGTTGTTCGCGAGTCATACCGGCATGACTTACATCAACCTTTATCTTTGCCAGTATCCGCTGCGCTTCTTCCAGTTCTCGTTGTGCTTGCGACCGAGCCTCATTAAGAATCTGCGCCCGTTGTTCCTCAAGTTTATAGCGATCTTGTTCCAGTTGCTTGCGCTGGTGTTCAGCTTCGACTCGCTCCATATTGAGATGGAAACGTTCATCCTCCAAAGCTTTACGCTCGGATTGCAGCCCTTCGAGCAAATTCTCCATGCGCACGCCCGCACTGCCTAGAAATTCACGAGCACGTTCAACAATACGCTCATCAAGACCCAGGCGATTTGCAATCGCCAATGCATTGCTGCGACCTGGCAAACCGATACTCAGTCGATAGGTTGGTGAAAGCGTTTCAATGTCGAACTCGACCGAAGCATTAACCACCCCTGGCTGTTCGTGCGCAAAAGCCTTCAGTTCGGAATAGTGGGTCGTAGCGACAGTCGTCACATGGCGTTCTAACAGAAAGGTAAGAATAGCGCGAGCCAGGGCCGAACCCTCGCTTGGATCGGTACCCGCACCCAGTTCATCAAGTAGTACCAACGCTCTCAAGCGACGGCTCTCAGTCTTATTTACCAATGTTTCCGACATCTTACCGCGTATTTCAGGCGTTTCTCGTTGTATTTCTTCCTCAATGCGGCGCAATATTTCAATGATGCGGCTCAGATGTGAGGAGAAAGTACTCAGGCTCTGTTCGATACTCTGTTCATCGCCAATATCAGCAAG
Source organism: Chloroflexota bacterium (assembly GCA_046726675.1). Taxonomy (GTDB): domain Bacteria; phylum Chloroflexota; class Ktedonobacteria; order Ktedonobacterales; family Ktedonobacteraceae; genus DATMNR01. The sequence continues at coordinate 4,498 of JBKPBA010000135.1, read as the reverse complement.
GACCTCCTCGAAGACCGCTATCTCAGAATGTTCATCTGCCGGAATGTGTAGACCCGCTTGTGCCATTAATGTCAGCAAGCCCACAGTCTTTAGCGCCACCGTTTTACCACCCGTATTAGGGCCTGTAATCACCACCATGAAGAATTCGTATCCCAGGTGGAAGTCGATGGGCACAACTTTTCCTGTCAGTAATGGATGGCGCGCATTACGCAGGTCAATAAAACCAGCATCGTTCAAGTGTGGTTCGGTGCAGCGCATCATGCGCCCATAGCGTGCCTTGGCAAGATGAAGATCAAACTCAGCCAACAGTTCAACATCCAGATCCAGCGCATCTTTCTCATGACCAACTTCAAGGGAGAGTTGGCGCAGAATACGCTCGACCTCCTGGCGTTCCTCGATTTGCAACTGGCGTAGTTTGTTATTTAACTCTACAATCACCATTGGTTCGATGAAAACGGTCGCTCCACTCGATGATTGATCGTGTACAATGCCACGCACCTGTCCACGACTTTCTGCTTTGACAGGAACGACGTAGCGATCACTACGAATAGTTACAATCGGCTCTTGCAGCGCATTGCCAAACTCATGTACCAGGGTGCGCAGGCGATCTTGCAAACGCTGGTTTGCTCCACGAATGTCCAAACGCAGTTTCCGTAGTGCAGGGCTGGCAGTGTCCAGCACTTCACCCTCCTGGCTAATCGTCTCTTCGATACGGCGCACAAGATGCGGGCGCTGCGGAATATCCGCACCCAACTTATGCAGCAAGGGAAAGTTCTCTGGATCAAGCTTTTCGGTCAATCTCCGCACGTGTATTGCACTTTGTATAGTTGCCAGGACCTCAAGCAGATCGCGCGGACTGAGCACCCCCTCACGAGCTGCTCGCGCAACCTCTGGGCGGATATCACGCGCTGCCTGGACTCCCGCATCATTGCGAAGCTCAATCAGTTGGTACGCCTCAGTTGTGAAAGCCAGGCGACGCCGCGCTTCTTCCATATTCGGTGTTGGCTGTAATTCCTTCACCAATTCTTTGCTGGCCGAAAAAGCAGCCTCTTTGGCCACCTTCTCCATAATCTTTGGATACTCCAGCGTAAGTATACTTTTCTCATGCATAATCGTATCAATAAATCCTTTTATATTGCGATGTACCTGGTGTTATGGTGCGATGCGCCTGGCGTTATGTTGAGATGTACCTGGCGGGGGCAAGCCCCGCCACTACATTTCAGGCAATATTAATGGCCACCGCTGCTTTGTTTCACATGGACAAGAAAATACTTCAAGTAAGAAATCGTCAGTGCTTTAGTAAGATATCACAAATGTTAGCAGATTTGTATGGTTTGTAGCTCACATTCACTCATAACGAGGGGAGTATAGAGGATCGCAGCCCTCTATACTCCCCTCGTTATGAGTGAATATCAAATGTAGTGGTGCATATTGCGTGCTTCGTTACATTGTGGTCCAGCCAGCGATATCCAGTGTGGTACCATCAGAGATGGAGGCGATAGTGTCAGGCATACCGCCGCTCAGTGAGCCAATGATGATCGCGTATACATGCTGCTGGCTCTGAAGATTGCTGATGTGTGTGGCAGCATATGTAGTGCCATCGCGCGAGACGTTTGACCATGGGAACTGGCTAGACTCGTTCAATTGAGTTACGCTATTGGAATCATCTGCCGCGAGGGATGTGAGACCTGTACCATCAGTCTGAATTGCCCACAGGCCATTGTGGCTTTGATCGACCTTACTGTTGGCAAAGGGTTCGTTACCGATTGCCAATAGCAGGGTTTGCCTGGTGACTGCGCGAACATCTGTTACAGCATATTGCTGGCTGCTAAAAATGGTGTGTTGTACCCCACCCAATGCGGGCTGCACAGTAATATCACTGGGACCGGAACACCCATAGCCGCAACCATTGTGGTTGACGAAGAGCTGTGTACCGCTGTAGCTGCTGTCGAAGCTGCCCAGTGAGAGGGTCGGCTGGCCTGATGGCACGACCTGAGTCAGATTGTTTGGGCCCTGGTTGTCTCCCTTGCGTATATCGAGAACAGAGAGCACATCAGGGTTACTATCAGTTTCAGTTCTGACCAGGTAAAGGTGTGTGTTATCGAGCCAGGTGCGTAACTCGTAAATGCGTGGGCTAACCGGTTGTGAAAACACTTTTTCGAGGGTACCATCGGAGGTGTGTAGGAGGTAAATGAGAGAGTTGCCAGAGCTGTTTTCCTCGAATGCAATCAGTTGTTGATTGGTAGACCATTGTGGATTCGTCTGAAATGACGGACTGCAGTACAATGTTTGCAATCCCTGACCATCCATGCGTACAGCCTGGAGTTTTTTCTGCGCTCCATTATTACTCACGAAGAGCAGCCATTGTCCATCGGCTGAGACCTGCGCGGAGTCAATGCTAGTGTTCGGGAGCTTAACAACTTCGGTTTTGTTTTGAGTTACCAGGTCGTAGCGCTTGAGTGTTCCGAATGTGGGGTTCTTACCTTGATATTCATTAACAATATAGACGAGGTTCTGATGACTGCCAAGCGCCAACGGAGCTGTGGTTAGCCCGCGTGCCGTTCCGGCGGAGGGACAACTGTTCTGCGTTGCAGGCATCGCGGCAGTAGTGATTTGTGGGGACGGTTTACCGGTCTGATGATTTGTGCTGCCATTGCTCTGAGTCTGTGTGGTGCTACTGTTGCCCTGGGGTGCCTGAGTCTGTGCTGAGCCGCATGCTGCGAGAATACAGAGAAGGGCAATACCGAGCAAAGCAAAGTATATATGTTTCATGCGATGATAAGATAGAATTTTCAAATGTTTTTAACTCCTTTTAATTCAATGGCAGTGCTATATTTTCATTTTAATAGGTAAACGTTGTGGCAAAAGGTTTTTAACATTGGAACTATCCCTACTTCCTTCGTATACTATACATAACCTTGAAAACACAAAAGAACTGGAGAAAAACCCATGATCCTCCATCTTGGAGAACGAGTCTACTGGGGAGCGCCTGAAGTGATCTACCTGGAAGGAATAATAACCAGGCTGGACGAAGAAACCCAGACTGTACTCGTACATATTGACCGAGCCACTCCCAACTCTGCACACCTCATCGATACAGATGTGCCGTTCGCAGCAGACGGACTTGCTCCAATGAAAGGCGAAAGTCCAGAAGGTATCACAAATGATCACAACGCGGATCACCATTTGGCTGACCAGATGAGTGACGACGAAAAAATTCGTTGTGCTGCTGCCGTGGCTGTTTATCAAAAATATGGAAACACTCTCCCAACACAGCAGAAAGAAGCAATGATCGCTCAGGTAACCCAGGTACTTTATAGCGATCCAGACATGCGAACGCGTATCATTGCATCCATGGATCAGATTCTGTTACGTAAATCGTGAATTGTGAGCTGCCAGGGCGGGGGCAAGCCCCGCCCCTACTATACGCGGCCTGGAAGCCGATTCACAGGTGTAGAGTAGGGGTGATTCTTTGGAAGGATGGAGTGAAATGTGAAGTATCGCATAGGCGTATATTCAAAATTCGTATATACTAAACGTTAAGAAGATGGGACTGCTCTCAAAGGTTGAAAGGTGAATAATATGAACTGTATACGCTGCAATGCGCCATTAATACCGGAAGCCCGCTTTTGTCGAAACTGTGGCACACCTGTTTCTACAGTTATTCCCCAACCAGCTACTGACAATTATGGGCAAGCAAACCAGCAGGGCATAGGAGATTCTCCAACGGTTCTACCGCCTTCCTGGCAGGTACAGCAATCAGTGCCAGTGCAACCGCAATATACACCACCACAACCATATCAACCAACGGTAGCTATCTCGCCGAATCCGGGTAGCATGCCGAGTACAGGAGCCCAGCTTGCCTCTCCTCCACTTCCTGTGCGCCGTCGCAAGAATCGTTTCATGCAAGTCTTGCTCATTCTCTTAACAACCTTGCTTATCATTTTACTTGTACTGGTAGCTGGCTGGTTCTTTTTCCTCCGTCCCTACCTGCATGGAGTAGCGCAAAGTGAAATTGACGGCGTCTTCTCGAGCGCTGTGAATCAGATTAATCCTGCTGAAGCAGCGGTGATAATCACAAACCACACGCCTGTGATTATTACAGAGACAGATGCTAACAACTTCATTGCTATGAATAGCTCCCAATCTGATCCCATACAACAAATTCATATGACTATAATGCCGGCCGGGTTGCGCCTGGAATTTCAAACGTATGGTTTTACATCTACCATCACAGGGGTCCCCCGAGTGGTCAACGGCCAGTTAGTGATGACGAATGTAACTGTTCAAGGCATCGCATCATTCATCATGTCACCTGATGAATTGACGACTACATTGAATGCGCACTTACGCCAGGTTAACACAGCGTTACATCGTTCCGTCTCTGTTGTGGTGCTCAAAAATCATGCGATGGATGTTCAACTGCGCTAGCGAATCATGGAATAGGGTTCAAATAGCGCTCAAAATGAGCGCTATTTCTTTAGCACAACCATTGGGC